>JBEKRW010000337.1:0-3437 GCA_049517595.1 Candidatus Cybelea sp.
ACTTACAGATCGCGTTGAGAGAATCGGTGCCGGGCGGGAAGACGCTCGTTTTCACAATCACCGCACCGATACGTCAGCCGTCGAAGACGGTTGCAGAGTTGGAGGAGAAAATACGCGTTCGCTTAGCGCGCCGGCCCGCCAAGATGGATCTTGGCGATGTGATCTACGGAAATCGGATTCGCGTGCGGCTAATCAGCGGCGAGTCGGCGTCGAAGGTGATCGGGTACGTGCACAATGCGGATATCGATACCGACTCTCTCTTTGAAATGGCTCGTTCCGAAAAATAGAAGACGGGGCAGAACCTGACGCCGTCGAACGGTTAGGCCTTCAGGAGGGCAACGCATGAACGCTTCACGCCTGGTCACCGGCCCGTTGGTTGCCTTGGCGATACTCGCCGGATGCGGCGGTTCGCAAACCGGCGTCACGCCGCAAGCTGCTATGACGCAACCGTCAGCGCCTACAACTGCGACGCACGGCAAGTCGTGGATGCTGCCAGAGGCCTCGAGTGAAGACCTGATCTACGTCTCTTCTCCCGACTACCATCCTCCAAGCAGTACGAGTAGCGTCTACGTGTTCTCTTATCCTAATGGGACTATGGTTGGGACCCTGACGGGGTTTCAATACGTGGGGGGTCTGTGTTCTGACTCTAACGGTGACGTGTGGATCACAAATGGCAATGACTATGATAGAGGCGGATCCATATACGAATACGCTCATGGTGCGACCAGCCCGAAAGTCACACTGCAAGACACGCACGCGCCTCTCGATTGTACGTGGGAACCGTCCTCGGGAAATCTTGTTGCCGTCTCGGCTGTTGACAGCGTTGCCATTTACCCGGAGGCCAGCGGCGAGCCGACGTATTACAGCACCGTAGGTTTTGTCGAGGAAGTCAGGTACATCACGTATGACGGTTCGGGGAACCTCTACTTTGCGAGCGACAAGTGCAAGCCTGGGTGGCTTCCCGAGAGAACGTTAAACGTCGCAAAATTTTATATCGCGCCGAGAGGGCACCACGGCGGCTTTCAGTGGGATGGGAAGCACCTTACCGTTCTACTGGATACCACGATACAACAGTACTTGCCCAAAGGCGGACACTCTGGAAAACCGGTCGGATCGGTCAAACTCAACGATATTTCATTTTATTGCGAGTGCTACGATTCGATCGAGGGCTCTCTTGCCGCCGTCGCCGATGGCCACTCTGAAGTCCACGTTTACGACTACCCTCAAGGCGGAGATCCGACGCTCACAATTTCCGTGAGAAACCCTCTGGGCGTCGCCATCTCTGATGGCCCGTCTCGCAGAGAAAATTCAGAAACGCGATCGGCTCGCAACAATCCGCTTCGCGTCAATCCCTTGGGTTGTTAGCCAGAGGACTAGTGAAACTGCTGGCTACGGCCCTCATCCTCATTTGTCCGATTGTGTCGGGCTGCGGCGGCGGCATCCCAGCACCGGCGGACGAAGCGGCGCGTACCTCTAAAACCGAGGCCCCGTTCGCCTATGTCGCAGAAACCTGCCGGTCAACCTCGTCGTGCCCGTCGCCGAACGGATTGGTACAGATGTTAGGTGGCACGGCGATTACCAAGGACATCGAAAACCCGACGGTGCTAGGGCTCGATCGTTCCGGTAATCTCTACGTCGGCAACTCGACTACGTCGAACGCCGGTGACGTCAGCGTGTACGCCCCGAAGAGCGTGAAGCCGCAGCGGATTCTGAGCGGAGTAGTCGGAGTCCCTAAGGGACTTGCGGCCAACGCTGCCGGAACTTTATTCGCAATCGCTCAATATCGCTCTGGCTGCTGTCAATTAGTCGGTACCGGTGCAATCTATGGAGCCGGCGCGACAGAACCTCGGCGCCATCTAGCGGATCTCAGCGGCTTTGCCCATTCGCCCGTACTCGACAAGTTTGGGAATCTGTACGTCGCCAACTTCTCCGTGTTTCCCGGTTGGGTGAGTATTTACCAGCACGGGCGGCACGTTCCGTCGCGTTTCATCCAGAAGGGCATCGGCCTCCCGATCGAGTTGGCCGTCACTCCGAACGGGGATCTGGTCGTCGCCAACGGGCTCTTTAGCGGTGGCTCCGACGTGGTCGTGTATCCGGCCGGGAAAAGCACGCCGTCGCTGACGATCACGGCGGGCGTACAATCCGTCTACGGGATCGCGGTCGATGCCGACGGCAATATATACGTCGCCAATGGCGCAGACAAGAAGGCCCAGCGCTCGGTAACGGTCTATCGGCGAGGGCAAACAAACGTCTGGCGCTCGATTCACTCCGGAATCACGTTTCCGGTCGCGCTCGCATTCGACGGCTCCGGCCGGCTCTACGTCGCAAACGCTCCCAGAAAGGGAGCGGACTCGATCGCCATTTACGCCGCCGGGGGTTCGACGCCGCTGCACACGTACGCCCTGAAAGAGGAGTTTTCCGCGCTCGCCGTTCCTCGTTAAAACGCGTTCCAATCGCTGGGCACGTCGAGATCGAGGAATGCAGATCGGTCGGCGCAGTGCCAGGATGCACGCCGCAGCGATGCGTCGTCACGTGCGATACGCAGCGTGTCGCCGTCGGGCAAGGCTTCGAAGATGGGCCGCGCGCGCGCCGAGAAAAGGACCGGATGGCCCGGCGTTCCAGTTGCGTCGACGGGAAAGGCCACATCGACGTCGCCGTAGAGCATCGCTTCGGTCCGCTCGATCGTCGCTTCGATCATGCCCGGCATGTCCCCGAGCAGGATGCCAAACGAGCTTTCACGCTCGATCGAGCGCAGCGCGAGGTGCAAAGAATGCGTCATTCCGCGAGCCTGATCGCGGTTGATAACCAGGCGCGCCGCAGGAGCAATTCGCGCCGCTTCATCGGACAGATGTGGCGGGACGACGATCAAGGCACGACGCCCGCCGAGCGCTTCGACAACACGCGCGAGGGGAGAACGGAGCCCAAGGGGCGTTACCACCTTGTCGAATCCCATGCGCCGCGATTCGCCCGCAGCTAAAACGACATATATTATTGGAATGCTACACTTTCGCAGTTTGATTCGTCGTCGCATTTGTGTTGTAACAGCGTTCGCTCCGTCCGTCGTACCTCCCGTGCAAGGGGCATTCTCGCTGGCGTTGAACTGCACGTACAGCCCCGCATGAACCTCAATACGATTAAGGAAGTGAAACGGCCGGAGTCGGTCGACGAAATCCGTCACTGGCGAGACGGATATGCATGGCTTGCAGGCGGAACGTGGTTGTTCTCCGAGCCTCAAATTCATACCGATACTCTTATCGATTTGGAAACGCTCGGCTGGCAAGCTATTGCAAGCGGGCGCGACGGAATCGAACTTGCCGCGACCTGCAAGATTGCGGAACTCTACGCCTTCGAACCTTTGCCCGAGTGGAGCGCCAGGGCGCTCATCGGCGAATGCTGCCGAGCCTTCTTGTCGTCATTTAAGATTTGGAACGAGGCGA
>JBEKRW010000338.1:0-2612 GCA_049517595.1 Candidatus Cybelea sp.
GTTACTTCTGAATCTATTGACCGCGCTTCTCGCGGTAATACTACCGAACCCGTCACCGTCGGCCTCACCCGGCGAGCGCGAGTTGCCGACGATCGTGACGGTCATCTCGTCGCCGTACTGCAACTCGCTCGCCGACCACTTCAACGGCGCGCTGGTGCCGATGCTTGCCAACGACCGCGTGCTCGAGGGCACGAGCGTGCAGCTCGATACCCTCAACACGCTCTTTCATCAGACGAACTACGCCCAGCAGTACATGCACGTACAAGACGCGATCGAGCGCCAGGAGACGACGCTCAACGAGTCGCTCGCCGGGATTTCGCGTAACATCGTTATGCTCCGCGACGGCGCGGCGCTGACGACTGACGCCCAGGCCAAAGCGCAGATTACGAAGGCTAGTTGGCAACTCCAGACTGCCTACGACCATCAGCGTCAACTGGCGATCGACCTGATGAACCTATATCTTGGGATGCGCAACTACAACGTCAACTATGCCAACCCGCCGATGGGCGGCTTTAGCGAGCGCGAGATGACCGAATCTCAGGCGATGCGCGACTCGAAAAACTGGCTGCACTTCGACAACCAGCGTGCCGCGATCGCGCAGTCCGAAGATCAAGCCGTCGACACCGCCTACTTAGCCGCGCAAACCTACTGCGTCCCCAAAAAGTAGCTTAGTCGGGTTTCTCGGCGTTGGCGCTCGGGATCACGTCGGGATTCTTGTCGGCGAAAGCTCCGTTGGGATTGGGCTTGATCCAGACGATGAGATCCCAAATGGACGGGAAAAGAAACACGCGCTTTACGTCGGCGACGTTGTCGGCCTTTTTCATCTTGACGACCGTCTCGGGCTTGGGATCGTCGACGTTGCCTCCCGCCGCAGCGAACTTCTTCACGCTGGTGGCGCCGTACACTTCGGTGCCGTTGGGACCGACGAGAATGTAGTGGATGTGCTCGCGAAACGAAGTCCAGCGGCGGTAGTTGACGCCCCAAATTGAAGGCGGAGCCGGCGAGCCGCTTTGCAGCACGGAGAAATCGGCGCCGAGCAAGTTGCCGTGAATGTCGTACCAGAGCTGGCTGGGCTCGGTCGGATTTCCGCTCTGCCAATGGAGATTGGCGTAACTGATCGCGCCGTCTTCGTCTTCATTGCCGTACCGGAAGTAGCCGGCCTTTTCGGCATCGGCGGGCGTTGGGAAGCGAGCCGTCAGATCTTTTTGAATCATCGCAACGAAGGCTACTTCAGTACCCTGCGGCACGGGCGAGAGCGACGGGCCGGGCGCCGGTGTGGCGGCAAAGCCGGGGATCGTGGTTAGGGCGACGGCGGCAAACGCAAACGCTAGTCGAGTCAACACGAGCGGAACCTCACTTTCTCGGGACTCTTTTCCCGAAGCGAGGCAAAAAACATCGTGGCTCTTAGGGAGTTGGCGAAGGCAGCGGCGTTGAGGCCGGCGACGGCGAGGGCCGAACCTTCGGAGCGGGGGTATACGTGGGGAGCGGCGTCGATAGCGGCGATAACGGAAATGTCGCATCGGGAACCTCAGTACCCTGGGCCAAGGGGCGCGGCGTAATGATTGCGATCGTGCCATTCGCTTGACCGGCGATCGTCGCTTCGGTTCGCGCCGGAACTTCCGAGCCCGCCTGCAACACGAAGTTTTTCCCGTGGCGCAAGATCTCCCAGAACGAGTAGTACGGAAGGAAGATACCGCCGACGGTATCCTCTGCCTCGACGGTGCTTTCGTGCCCGGAGGTAACGTGTGGCTCGAGGCGCGCCGCGGGAGCGCGTAAAGGCAAAACGCGGCCATCGGGCAGCGTCAGTGGTTCGAAGAAAATGTCGACGAACCCGTACTTGTCCTCGATGTCCGATCCCGACACGTCCACGATGCGAATTTGGCCCGGTGCGCCCGCCGGTACCACGGTGCGGCCATTGACGACGATCGGGCTCTTGAGATGTGCCCGGACGATTTCGCCGGCCTTGGATGATTTCGACGAAATGGGATCGTCTAAAATAAAGAGCAGCGTCGAGTCAAAAGGCAAGACGTTTACCGGGGGAGCCGTCGGACTCGGCGACGGTCTCGGAATAGGCCCTAGAGGCATTGGATAAGCCTCTACGCTTCCGGCACCGATCGCGACGGCTGCAAATACGAGTAGGCTTAGGCGTATCCCAAGCCGGGATAACCTAGCTCGCGCGCTTCTGAGCCTTTGCTGCGCGCTTGCCCTCTTCGATGAGCTGCTTGACCTTCTGCCCACCCTTTTGTCCGATGCGTTCGTAGAAGTTGGGTCCATAGCGGTCTCGCGTGGCTTCGCCACCCTTCTTGCCACCCTTCTTGCCGATCTGCTCGTAGAATTCGTGGCCGTGGGCTAGCTTCGTCGCTAGGCCGCCTTTTCGCCCGATTTGTTCGTAGAACTGGGCGCCGTACTTATTCTTGACGGTCTCGCCGCCTTTCTGGCCGGCCTCACGGACGGACATTCCGCCGGTGCGGGCTTTCGGTTCCTTGTTGTTTTCTGCCATGGTTATTGTTGTTCACCTGTCCGTCTGCCGCCAAGCAAGGGCGGCAAACTCTTTCTAACTACTACAACGTCATTTTGGGGCGAAAAGTTTGGCGGCTAGGTTGGGGCTCGAT
>JBEKRW010000339.1:0-2608 GCA_049517595.1 Candidatus Cybelea sp.
CTCGACTCTCAGCCCAATCCCAGGCTTCATGAAGTAAGTGCCGCTCCGGCCGCTTTCGAGGGCTCGAACCGCGGCTTCAACATGGGTGAAATCGAGGTCGCGCAGGTCGTCGTCGGCTGCAAAACGCTCTCTGACCGATCGGCGAAGACGGGCTCGAGGGCTGTCCCGCTGCTCCTCGGCGATCACTTCGGCCGCGCGCGCGACGGCTCGATCCAGGGCCGGGAAAAGGGGGCGCAGGTTGGAAAGCGCCTCGCGAACGGCGTTCCGCCGCCGCCCGGCATCGGAGTTCGTCGGATCGACGGCATAGGGCAGCGCTCGGGCATGGCAGTAGGCGCGAAGCGAATCGGACGCAGCCCCCAAGAGCGGCCGGGCAAGATCTAAGCCCGGCTCGAGCGCGCGGCGCGCCGGCATACCGCTCAAGCCTCCTAGTCCCGAGCCCCGCAGCAACGCTAAGAACACGGTCTCGGTTTGATCTTCGGCGTGGTGAGCGGTGGCAATCACGGAGCAGCGCATTGCGTTCGCGGTTTTTGCAAGCGCGCGGTAGCGCGCCAGCCGAAGCCGCGCTTCGTCGTCGGTCCGGCTTTGGAGCGCAACGATCCGGAGTGAGACTCCGAGCGCAGCAGCGAGTTGCAGCACGATGCACTCGTCTTGCCGGGCCGAGCTTCGCACGCCGTGATTGACGTGCGCGATCTCAATCTCCACTCCGATCCGGGCAGCGATGGAATGCAGCGCCGCTGCCAGCGCGACCGAATCGGGGCCGCCGCTGCACGCGACGAGGACGCGCTCGCCTTCGCGCAGCACGCCGGCGCGTTCGATCGCTGCTTCGACTTCACGTTCGGGGCGAGCGCCTCTCACGACCGGCGAACGTGCGCGGCGATTTCTCGTTCGACGTCGCGCTTGGCCGCATCGGCGCGCTTGTCCCAAAGCTTCTTGCCGCGTGCCACGCCGAGTTGGACCTTCGCCATGCCGCGCGTGAAATAGAGGCGTAGTGGTACGATCGTGAGTCCTTTTTCGCCGGTGCGGCTTTGCAGGCGCGCAATCTCTTCCTTATGCAGCAACAACTTGCGCGGCCGGTTCGGCTCGGAGTTCGAAAAGCTGCCCTGCTTATACGGCGGGATATGCATGCCGAGCAGCCAGGCTTCGCCGTCGCGGATTCGCGCGTAAGCTTCGCTCAAACTGACCCCGCCGCCGCGAATCGACTTCACCTCGGTTCCGGTCAAGACCAACCCAGCTTCGAGCGACTCGAGGATATGGTATTCGAAGCGAGCGCGGCGGTTCTCGACGATCATTGCGTCGGAACCTCGTTCGCTGCCAGCGGATTGCGCCGGTCGTTGGCAGCGTCGAGCTTGCCGCGCGAGACGAAACGCCCCTCGGCTTGCGCCAGCAAATTGTCCGAGGCATCGAAGATGCCGGCCTCTACGCCGAGCACGCGGCGGCGCTCCCAGGCGACGCGGCCACGCACTTCGATCGGCTCTCCAAGCGGAACCGGCCGGCGAAAGCGCACGTTGACCGCTGCGGTGACGCCCCGGTGCCCAGCAAAGCCGGCGGCATGGGCCATTGCCTCGTCCAGCAACGCCATCACGATGCCTCCATGAGCGATGCCGCGCCAGCCTTGGTACTGCGGCCCCAACGTGCATCGCGCGCGGACGCCCTCGGATCCATCGGCACGATCGAAGGAGACGTGCATTCCGATCGGATTGTCGGGACCGCACGCAAAGCAGTTGCCGTCATCAAACGGAACGTCGTTTGAGGCCACTAGCGCCCCAAAGCCAAGCGGTCCGCGAGATAGGCGGGCAAACCAGCTGCATGCATCTTGCGCGCAACCTCGTCGATCGCGTAACTATAGCGAATCCACTCAACGCGGCGCCGCTCCGAATCGTAGAGCACGAACGACGGATCGGGATTGAGGTCGCGCGGCTGACCGACGCTGCCCACGTCGACGATATACCGTTTGCCGGCTTCTAGCATCAGGTCGCCCCCGTGCTGCATATGCTTGTGACCGATGGCGCCTGCCTCGTCGCACGTCCAATACTCGGCGATGTGGGTGTGGCCGACGAAGACGAGCGGCGCGTCGGTGCGTTCGAACGCGGCCGCAGCCGCCGCCTTATCGAGAATGTAATCGAAATACCGGACTGGAGCGCCGTGAACCAGTAAGAAGTCGGGAAAACGAAGCTCGTATGGAAGCGTGTTGAGCCACGCGCGGCTCGGCTCGTCGAGAACGCTCTGCGTCCAGCGGATAGCGGTGCGCGCGACGTTGTTGAAGCTTTCCACGCCGAAGTTTTCGAGCGCGGCAAGGTCGTGATTGCCGAGCACCGCGTGCCGGCAACGGTCGCGCAAGATCGCGACGCATTCGTTGGGATTGGGTCCGTAGCCCACGACGTCGCCAAGCGAAACGAGGGTATCGGTTGGCTGCGTTGCCGCCAGCGCCCGATCGAGCGATTCGAGGTTGGCGTGAACGTCCGAAACGATCGCGTATCTCACCGCGTCTCCTGCAAAACGGCGTGCAACGCTTGGGCGAAAGCCCGCCGCATCGGTTCGGTCCCGGCGCTCACGCGAATGTAGGAATCCAGCGGCGGCACGCCGGGCTTACGTACCCAAACCCCGCGCA
>JBEKRW010000340.1:0-3691 GCA_049517595.1 Candidatus Cybelea sp.
CGGTAGCGTTGCGACGGTATCGCTGGGTCCGAGCGTTTCGGACTTCGGCGGTTATGTCGGTGAAGGCAAAAAGGCCTTTTCCGGCGACGCGCTTACACTCGAGAAAGTCAACGCCTTCGACAAAGATAACGCGTTGCCGTTTCACAATGCGTCGCGTTTCTCGCTCTTTTTTTACGACAAAGTACAAGCCAGCTCGGGTTCCGTCTTTGGGAGCTTAGATAAATGAAGGCCTCTTCGGTTTTTGCGATGCTCGCCGGCGTCGCCGGCGTGCTTCTCGTCGTGTCGGGGTGCGGCAATACCGGCCCCGCTCCGATTACGTCGCCACCACTGGGGCCGCCCAATCCGACGCCGGCGGCGAACTGGCTCTACGTCGATCATTTAGGAACCTTTTACGAATATCGACTTCCGCTCGGGGCCGGCTCCAAGCCGGTACGTACCCTGACGGAATGGCCCAGTTCGGGTACCGCGCCGGCGATTGCCGTGGGCCCCTTCGGCGAGGTCGCGCTTGCCAACCCGCAGACCCTGCGAATCTTCAAGCCGCCGATCGTTTCGTTCGATCCTTCGCATGCCGCACTCTCGATCAAGCTGACGCCGGCAATAACTCAGGTCGGACCATACGGCGCCGAGCTGATCGACATGGAATACGATCCCAACGATAATCTCTGGCTCTTCAGTAACTTAGGCGGCGAGATCTCAGAACTGCGGCCGCCGCTTACCAAACACAGCATCGCAGCGTTGACGATCGGCTTCGGTCAACCCGGTTCCAAGACCGCCGGTTTTACAATGGTGCAGGGGCGCTTCGACGTAAACTCGACGCTCTATATTTACGCGATCGCTACGCTGCGCGCGCGGCTTTTCAAGGATTCCTTTCCGTACGCCAAGCAGCCCTCGAGCATCGGCATCGATTTGGCGCAAGCCGATTTTGTCGACGCCAGCCAGTACTTACCGACCTCCAAAAATCCCGCCGACCTTTTACTGGGACAGTATACCGGCGAACTGCGAACGCCCAAGCCAGGATCCCCGCCGTCGCCGCCCGTTGACGTGATGGGGCAGTTCTACGAGCCGCTGCAGCCGACCCAAGGGCTCATTCCTAACGACCACGTCGACACGGTCGTGCGGGCACTGATAGCGGATCCTCCGCGCGAGCGCTTCTACGTTACCGAGTCTTCGACCGGCGAACTCGACGCGTTCGCCCTAGCCCTTCGACTACGCTCAGGATCAGGGTGACAATTGGGCTTCGATGGCGCTCTTCAAATCTTTGAGGAACTCGCGCGCCGTCGATTGCGCAATCTGGTGGCCGATCACGGCGTCGAAGATCTTACCCGTGCCGTCAAACGGCGGGGTGTACGAGCCGTCGAGTTCGATGCAGGAGCGCCCGGAATCGCTGTTGTCGCCGATTGCTAGCGTGCCTTCGAACCTTGGAAAGACGACGCTGCCTTCGGGCATCCACGCGATCTCGAACCGCTCGCGAACCTCGCCCTCATACCGCGCCCGTCGCGCCTCGATGAGGACCTCACGATCGAGCGAAAGCCCGTACTTGGTTGCGCCGCGCACCGGCACTCGCAGCCGAAAGCGCGAGATGCCGTCCCGCTTTCGCAAGGAATTGAAGAAGTGCTCAAGCCCCTGCTGGGTTTGGTCGGCAGTGCAATCCAAGACCGTGCTTTCTTTTAAGCTCGTCATGGCGTAAGGCTACCACGGCATTGTGAATGCCGAGGGAATCGCCGCATTTCTAAGCCCTTCTTAACCCTCGGCCGTCTGTTGCAAAAGGCGTTCGACGGCCGACACCAATTCGAGCGGTTCTGAAGGCTTTGGAACGACGCCTGCCATCGCATAGATCTCGATGAAATCTCTCATCGCCGCGTTCATCGGCGTCGCCGTGTAGAGCGCGGCGGCCAGCGAGCGAGTCTGCGGATTGACGCGTAGCGCGCGCATGAACTCGGCCCCACTCATCGACGGCATTGAAAGGTCCAGAAGAATTAGATCGGGACGCTTGCGCTCGGCCACCGAGAGCGCGACCGAACCATTCTCCGCCTCAACGACCGCGTGGCCGGCGTGCTCGAGCACGGTGCGGACCAGCAATCGGGTATCGCGATCGTCGTCGGCGACGAGCACCGTTGCCATCAGGTAGGGGGAGGCGCCAGAAAAGCTTGCAGTTGCGAAACGAACGTTTGAGGCTCGATCGGCTTGGTAATGTAGCCATCGAAACCGGCTTTGGTGACCCGCTCCCGATCGCCCGGCATGGCCAGCGCGGTAACGGCAATCAGCGGCGTCCGCTTCAGTCGTTGGTCGCCTTTCATGCGCCGCGCCAGCTCGTAGCCGTCGATTCCGGGCATCAGGATGTCGCTCACGACCATATCGAAGTTGCCGCATGAAATTGCTTGGAAAGCCGCGATGCCGTCCGCGACCCCTTCGGGCGCGTAACCGAAGGCACGCAGCAGATAGAGCATCAGCTCCAGGTTCGCGACGTTGTCGTCGGCGACGAGAATCCTGCCCGGCATTTACGACGTGCGGCTGACGAGCGGCAGCGTCAGCGTGAAGGTGCTTCCCACTCCATATTCGCTGACCACGTTTAAGGAGCCGCCTAAGAGAAGCGTGAGGCTTCGCGATAGGTACAGCCCGAGGCCGGTTCCTTCAAAGCGTCGAGTGCTCGTGGGATCGAGTTGTTCGAAGGCTTCGAAGAGCCGTGCCAAATCGCTCTCCTTAATCCCAATGCCCGTGTCGGTCACGCCGATCTCGATCGCGCAGGATTCCTGCCATGTGCCCACCGCCGTATCGATTCGCACCGAGCCGGTCTCCGTGTATTTGATCGCGTTATTTGCAAGGTTGAGCAGAATCTGATGCAACGCGCGCCGGTCCGTGACGAGTTCGTGCGGGTGCGCTCCGGCAGATGCCGTGAAAGCCAGCCCTTTATCCTGTGCGGACGACGAGAGCGCGGCGTAGACCTCTGCGATCACTTCTTCGACACGGACCGGTTCGAACGACAGATCGCGCTTGCCCGACTCGATCTTGGACAGATCGAGAATATCGTTGATCAACGAGAGCAAGTGCGTGGCGCTTGAGCGAACGATTTGAAGCTGCCGCTCCTGCTCGTCGGTTAACGGTCCGGGAAGTCTCATCAGGAGCGTCCCGGTAAAACCGAGAACCGCGTTGAGCGGCGTTCGCAGCTCGTGGCTCATCGACGCGAGGAAATGGTCCTTCGCGCGATTCGCGTTCTCGAGCTGGGCGTTGAGCTCTTGAAGGCGCTGCTGGGTTGCGATACGCTCCGTGACGTCGCGAATGGCGATTGCCACGAAGGTGCCTTCAGTAGTCGAAAGCGGGCTCAAGCTGATCTCCACGGGAAACTCGCCGCCGTCTTTGTGGCGTCCGTAGAGTTCGCGGCCGACGCCCATCGGCAGGACTTGCGGGTCGGCGAAATAGATGCTGCGTTCCTCGAACTGATTGCCGTGGTAGCGCGCGATGAGCCGCTCCACCCGTTGCCCGAGGAGCTCCTCGCGGTAATAGCCGAAGAGCCTCTCGGTCTGAGCGTTGACCAGCCGCACGGTGCCGTGAGGATCGACGATTACCGTCGCGTCAGGTGCATACTCCAGCAGTGGAAAGCGGCTACCCGCAATATCCGCCAGGGAATAGGCAGCCGTATCCATGGGTTTTTCTTCGCCGCGCGGCCGGAGGCGTCCGTTCGCGATAGGGCTCC
>JBEKRW010000341.1:0-2593 GCA_049517595.1 Candidatus Cybelea sp.
GATCGTATCCGTCGTACTCGCGCGGATCGTATCCGTCGTACTCGCATGGATCGTACGGTTCGGCTCCTTCGTACTCGCACGGCAACGCTACGCCTTCGAGCCCATCGGGTGGCGGCGGCGAGCGCCACGGAGGGGGAGGCCGGCCGCCTCGGTAGCTCGTTCTAGCGATGAGGAAAAGGGCGGCGCCAAGCGTCGCCCTTTATTGCATGAAACAAGAGCGTTTTGTGGATCGTAAATAACGTACATGAATCGCAGCGCCTTCCTTGGTTCCACGTTGTCGCTCGCCGCATTATCGCCGGCCGTAGAACCGGCCGCCCAGCCCACCGCGCACAGCGATGAACGCGATAAGGCCAAGCGGATAATCGCGGCCAATCGCCAGATCGTTTCGCCTAACGGCATCCAAGAGTTGCTCAGCATCGAAGTTAACGGCTGCACACAGTGGGTCTCGATTCGCGGACGCGATCGCAGCAATCCGGTGCTCCTTTATATACACGGCGGCCCGGGCTCGCCGACTATGCCCGAAAGCTGGACCTTTCAAAACCTCTGGGAAGATTTCTTCACGGTCGTCCAATGGGATCAGCGGGGCGCGGGCAAGACGTTCGCGTCGAACGATCCCGCCGCGATCGCTTCGACCATGACCGCAGCTCAGATGATCGCGGACACCGAGTACGTCGTCGCATACCTATTGGAGCGGTTAAAGAAGAAAAAGCTCGTCGCACTGGGCCACTCTTGGGGCTCGTATCTTGGCTTAGAAATGGTGCGGCGGCATCCGGACTGGCTGCGCGCTTACGTCGGCACCGGCCAGATGATCGATACGCAGCGAAGCGAAGCCGAAGGGTACGCGTTCGCGTTGCAGCAGGCGCGAGTTCATGGCAACGATCGGGCGCTGCGCGAACTGCAGGCCCTGGCGCCGTATCCCGGACCGATCGGCACGCTCAGCGTCGAACGCATTAGTGCCCAGCGTAAATGGGTGGTTTATTACGGAGGCCTTACCTACGGACGAACCAGCTTCGATTACGACTCGGACGCCTGGCAGTTGGCACCCGAATACACCGAACGCGACATACGTCTCGTCGATAAAGGCGGTCTGTTTTCTCTTGGACATCTGATCGGCGTCGTGGAGAGCGTAAACTTTGACTCGTTGAGGCAGGTTGGCTGTCCCCTGTTTATTTTCCAAGGAACGCACGATTACGAAACCTCGTATGCGGTGGCTAAGGCTTGGTACGAACGTTTGGAAGCGCCGCGCAAAAGGCTTGTTACCTTTGCGAACTCCGCACACATGGCGATGCTGGAACAGCCGGGCCAATACCTCGAGAGCCTGGTACAGCTCGTTCGACCAGCCGCCGCCTCTTGAGCCGCCTCCGCACGCCACATAAGCCGGGGTAAGCCGGAAAGGCTCGTCGCGCGCCGAAGCGTTGCTTCGCCGGATCCGACTCTGGATCTCGGGGAGGCTGTAGATGAGAACCTTGGATCGCCTTGCTCTCGGCGTCAGTGTTGCCGCCGTGGCGCTTGCCGGTTGCGGCTCCTTCCAAACACCGTTGGCGCAGCGTTCGTTCCCGCAAGCGACCGTGCAACTCGCAGCAAACAACTTTGCCGGAGAGAAATTTACCTCGAGCTACGTATCGGCGAAGTGTCTCCTAACGCCCGGCGGACCGGAACTCGCCTACACGGCGACGGGGTCGGCGACCGGGCCACTACCGGGAACGTTTAGCACTTCGGGCACCGTGCTGGACTTTGCCCTGAGAGAAACGTTCGAGTTTTCCGAAACGTTTGAAGTGCAATCGGGGACGCAGACGTTTTCCGGAACGGTCGAGAAATCCCACGGCGCGGTCCGATTCAACGACTGCGTCAAGAAGGCCAAGGGCGAAGTCTTTAAAGCAAAGCGCGTGAGGTTCGGTGCCGATGGCTCGCGAGGCAGGAGCTCGATAGACTACTCGAAGCTCCAATTTCACGAGAGTTTCCTCTAGGCTTTAGGGCTACCGTTCACCCCGCGATGGCTCGGCGGCGTTACCTCAGAAAACATTTTCCTACAACGTTCCTGCGATGGTGACGTAGAGCGACGACACGTTGGTGCCGAGTGCCTTAACGCCTATCATCGCGACGACCGCGATGAGACCGATGAGCAGGCCGTACTCGATCATCGACGCGCCTTCTTCACTGCGAATCATTGATTTGAGCGTGTTAAACATTCTTTCCCCTTGGTGTGTAAGCGTGCTGAGTAAAGGAAACGGAATGAGTTTTTGCCGCTCTATTGAGTGGCGATTTCATGATACCACTTTTCCGCTTGATAGGTGCCCTCTGTCGGGCGAACTTGCGTTGACGTTGCAACGAAAGTTAACGGAATCGCGCCGGCTTTTTACGATACAGTCGAGCGGGGGCTTCCTGCTCCATCTCGTCGATTCTGAAGGCAAAGACGGATGCCGGGAGCGACCGTGCTCGATCCCTCGGGCAACGAGTGGCCGGCCGGCAACGACGCGAAGGCATTCACGATTCGCGCCTGCTTTCCGCCGCGATGTTTAGCCGCTGGGTAAAAGACGAACACAGACCTGCTGGAGGTATATACTATGCGAGCGACCTGGAAACCGCACACAAA
>JBEKRW010000342.1:0-2593 GCA_049517595.1 Candidatus Cybelea sp.
AACGGCGACACTGTGGAGACGTTCCGCAGGCACGGCAGATTAGCGATCCCGCGCTGCCGCGACGATTGACGAAGAGAATGCTCTTCTCGTCGCGCGCCAACCGCTCGCTCAACGCCTGCACGAGCGCACCGCTAAAGATCGTGCGATTGCCGCTTTCAAACTCCGCTCGCAAGTCAACGAGCGCAACGACGGGCATAGGCTGCGCGCCGGCGCGCTTGCGCAACTCCAGCAGTGCGATGCGCCCTTGTTTGGCGGCCGCGTAACTTTCGAGCGAAGGCGTGGCGCTTCCAAGCAGCAGCATTCCGCCTTCGAGGCGCATTCTCGCCGACGCAACGGCCACCGCGTGGTAGCGAGGTACGACTTCCTGCTTGTATGAAGGATCGTGCGATTCATCGACGATGATCAAACGCACGTCTTGCAGCGGCGCGAAGACCGCGCTGCGCGCCCCGACCACTACGTCCACGTCGCCGCGCGCGCAGGCGACCCAGGCATCGAACCGTTCCCGCTCGGAGAGTCCCGAATGCAGCACCGCCACGCGCTCGCCGAAGGCGGCTTCGAAGCGTGCCGCGGTTTGTGGGGTAAGCGATATTTCGGGAACCAAAACGATCGCGCGCCCACCATCGCGCAGCACGCGGGCAATGGCCTCGACGTACACGTAGGTCTTACCGCTTCCCGTAACGCCATAAAGCAGCGCCGTTTCGAAGCGACGACGCCTCAGTGCCTCCTCGATATATTGCAGCGCGACGCTCTGTTCGGAGGTCGGAAGCAGCACGGGCTCGGGCGGCTGGCCGGCAACGCGCGTTTGATCGGCTCGGAGCGTGACCTCGCGCACCGCGCCCGCCTTGACGGCCCTGGCGATCACGCCGTTGCTAAATCCGGCCAGGAGCGCTTCGGCGCGTCCGACGCCGGGACGGGTTTTGACAAAGGCAGCCAGTGCCTGAGCCTTTCTCCCTTCCACGTAGCCCTCTGCCGGCTCGAGTGCTCTCCTACGGCGCTCGCTGGTGCGCGGTTCCACGACTTGTCGAACGCGGCGCAGACTGCCGGCACGAACGAGAGTTCTCACGTGCGCGAGCAGGGCCGTTCGGTCGGCTGCGCGGCGAGCTTCGGGATGACGCAGCAGGTATTCGAGCGGAAAACTTTCGTTGAACTCTTCCCAAATTAAATTGAGCAATTTTTGGGGAACGGACGGATATCGCGCGGGAGTCGCCTCGACCTCGCTGCGAACGAGCGAGTCGCGCATGCGCGGAATGGCCCCGCCAAGCACGACGGCCCCAAGTGCTTCACCCAACGTGCAAAGATACTGCTCGGCTATGAAACGCGCGAGATGCAGGCCCGTCTCGTCGAAAGCTCGCGGCACGGCCAGGCGCTCGCGCACGGCTTTGAGCGAGGCCGGCGAGTCATCGGCCTCGCGCACCGGCGAAATGATGAAGCCCAGAACGTCGCGGCCGCCCAGCGGAATGCGCACGACGTCCCCTACGGCCAGCTCCAAGCTGCCCGCGTCGTAGGTTAGCGGCAGATCGAATCGGGACGAGCGAATGGCCGGCAGCGCATCAACGGCGCGCACGGAAGTTCTCAGGCGGCTGTTGCATCCGTTCGAGCACGGCCCGCACCGTGCGGTCCGCGCATTCGACGCCATACTCGACGTCGCCGATCGCTCGAGGCACAACGAAACGCAAGCGCCCTCCGCGCTTCTTCTTATCGCTGCGCATCGCCGCCAAGATCGCGTTCGGCGCGAGCGACGTCTGCATCGGCAGCCCAACGAGAGCCAGCAACGTCAGCACCCGGAGATGCTCGTCGCGGCTGAAGCGATCGGTTCGCAGTGCCAGAAGCCCTGCGGCCCTCAGGCCCAGCGCGACGGCCTTTCCGTGCGCCACCGAATAGTTCGACGCGCGCTCGATCGCATGGGCAAACGTGTGCCCGAGATTCAACGTCGCGCGCGCTCCCGTTTCGAGCCGGTCGTCGGCGACGGCCATGGTCTTGACCTTAATCGCGGCGGGAATCAACTCGAGCCATGGCCATCGGCGAACGGGATGGGGCGCGAGCTCCTCCAAGAGATCGAAAAGGTCGCCCCCCTCGATGATTGCGGCTTTGACGATCTCGGCGAGGCCCTCTCGCAGGGCGGCGGCTGAAAGCGTCTCCAGCGTGTCCGTACTGCAAAAAACGGCGATGGGATCGCGAAAGCTGCCCGCGAGGTTCTTGCCTTTACGTAAGTCGACTCCGGTCTTACCCCCGATGGCGGCGTCCACCATCGCGACGAGCGAAGTCGCCACGTGCGCGTAACGGATGCCGCGCATGTAGATCGCGCACGCAAAACCGAAAAGGTCGCTCGCAACGCCCCCGCCGACGCCCAGCACTAGGGCACCGCGCTCCACACCGGCAGCCGCCATTGCGTCGAGTACGCGCTCGACGGTCGATAGGCGCTTGCGCGACTCCCCGAGCGCAAACTGCAAGACCGGAATGCCGCCGGTCGCTCGCGCAATTCCATCCGCTATGGCGCGAACGTGCCGGTTGGCGTCGCACAAGATCGCGCTGGGCAGACCGCTCGTTCGAAGGAATGCCAGCAGCTCGTCTCGTGCATTTTGCGCGACGAATA
>JBEKRW010000343.1:0-2572 GCA_049517595.1 Candidatus Cybelea sp.
GCCGGGCTCGGCGGTGGCGTCGCGGGTATGTAACGCACGACGACCAAGTGGCGATCGGCCACCCACAGTACGTAAGCGCCCATGCCTTCGGAAATTACGCGGACCGGCACGAGCACGGCGCCCTTATAAATCATCGGCGGGACGTCCAGCGGACGCGATTCGCCGTTGATAACCACTTCCGGTTTACCGACGGTGACCTTCACCTCGGCGCCGGGCTTCGATACGGTTGCGGTCTGACTTCCCGCATCCCAAGTAACCGTCGCACCCATCTGCTCGAACATCGAGCGCAACGGAATCAGCAGCGTTCCGCCCTGGACCAGCGCGGACAATACACGTCCTTGCTTGAGGACATCGGGCCTGCTGTAAACGTGATGATCGTTATAAAGAATCGGAATTTGACCGGACGGCGCTGATCCGAAATCTGCCGCCGGGGTTGTGCTCATCTGCGCGACGCTGTTTCCATTGTTTCCAGACGTCGCGTTTGACGGAGCCGCAACCGCACTTAACCCACAAAACGCTACGATTAGCGCGGCGAGTACTCCGGTGCTCAGTCGTTTCACGGGTACCTCCTTAGTAGACAACGTTTTCTGCGGTAAGGAGCTTCCTTACCATATGCTAATACACGAGCGGCCGCCCAAAGGTTCTGCCTCCCGTACAAGGACACGATACGCGTTATTGCTCGATTACGCAACGTGGCAAGCGCCAGAGCCAGGCCGCCCCGACGAACGTCTCACATAAGGCCAGCCCGAAGGCGACCTGCGGGGCCTGGTCTCCCCCTCCCAGCCGAAGTCCCTGCAGAACTGCGGTCGTAAGGGCGGGCGCGATGATCTGCGGCAGCACGATCGCGAGGTTCCAAATCCCCATCGCCGCCGCCATTGCGTCTTTCGGAAGCAGGCGGCAGGCAATCGCCCAGTCGGCTACGAGGAAGATCCCCCAGCCCAAACCGGCTAGCACGGTGGCTAGCGCCACGCCGACAATAGCATGGGAGCCGATGAAGAGAGCAAGCGCCGCGATGAACCCCGCCGCGCCGGCGGTGGCGACGAGACGCTTGTCCATCCGGTCGCTTGGGCGCGCCGCGAGCGCCGCCCCGAGCGCCCCAACCAGCGTGAAGCTGACGATGAGAATGCCCGTCTCCCGGCGCCCGGCGGCCAATGTCGCCGGCCCGAGCACGCCATTTACGTAGAAAAGCAGGTAGCCCAGCAGCGTGTAAAAGCCGATGTAGAGCAGCGCGCGCGAGATGAACAGGTCCACGAATGCGCGCGTCACCGGCGGTCGTTTCTCGGTTCCGGCCGGCGGGAGGCAAAATGTCAGACGGCGCACGTGCGCAGACGTGAGCAGACACGTAGCGAGGAGCAGCGCGCTCAATGAGGTGCCTAAGGTGCGCGCGCTGGTGATAAAGCTTGCAGCTAATGCTCCGATCGCGTTGCCGGCGCCTTGAAAGGCGGCCATCCAGGACGACGCGATTCCAGTGCGCTCGCGATCGACGAAATCCGGAATGATCGCCTGATACGGTCCGATCGCCAAGTTCAACGCCGCTTGCACTGCGATGTACGCAATCGTAAGCGCGGCCAGCGTACGCGCCCCAAAGAAGAATTCGATCGCAACGGCTCCCCCCAGCGCGCCGGCGACGTAGAACTCTACCCGCCGGCTGCCGCCCCGGCGCCGCGCATCCGAATAGAACCCGACGACGACCTGAACGATCGCCGCGACGATTGCGCCGGCGGTTGCCAGGCGCCCATAGGCGATCAACGCATCCGCGGGGGCCAGCTCTATCGTGCGCGATTGCAGCGAGATTCCCAGCAACGCGCCCCAGACCGCTTGAATGCCAAGCCAGAAGAGTGCGAGACGAAACGGATTAGGGGTTTTCGGTTGCATAACCGTATTCCGCCGCCGTATCGACATCAAAGGCCAGCTCCGGAGCGCAGCCGCGTACCGCACGCGCCGGCATCTGCAATACTCTTAGTGCCGTCGTTTCCAAACTCGCGATGCTCAGGCGCCCTACCGCAAACTGAATCAGTGCCGAAGGACCGACCAAACTTGCCATGCGCCACGGACGCTTGCGCGACTCGAAAATAGCGGTCGCTGCTCCGGCGACTCGCCGCGCGCTGTCGGGCGGTAGGAGAAAGACGCCGCCGTTAACGACACGCTCTCCGCCGAGTGTAATGCCGGTTGGAGGCGCTTGGGGAAAACGCGCAGTGTAGACGGAAAATTCGGCGAGCGGTACTCCAAGCGTGCCACTGGGCACCCGTTCGATGAAGTCGCGGACCGCCGCAGCAGTAATGTAGGGTAGGTCGCTGGTCGCGTAGAGCAACGGCTCTCCGTCCTCAGGCCACGCACGCAGCGCGCGCAAGAGATTTTCACTTCCGGAGGGGCTCTCTTCCACGAACTGCTCGACCGCCGGTCCGCAGGCGTCGCGGACTGCGTCGCCCCCGATCACCGCGATCCGATCCGCACCGCAACCCCGTAGTGCATCGAGGACGCGCGCGAGCATCGTGGTGCCGCGCACCCGAGCCAGTGCCTTTACCTGCGTTCCGGCTGCCGCTGCAAAAGCGCCGTCGATTCGGCCTCCTGC
>JBEKRW010000344.1:0-4410 GCA_049517595.1 Candidatus Cybelea sp.
AAAATCCACCAGATTCCTTAGCACGCAGTATGCCACTCGCCATCGCTACTGTTTTTTGAGCAAGGCTCGGGCGTGGCGCAAGGCGACGTCGTGCGTCTCACCCGAGAGCATGCGAGCGATCTCGGCCTCGCGCTCTTTGCGGCCGTCGAGCTCGCGCACGGCGATCGTCGTTTCATCGCCGCGTTCTAACTTTTCCAGAACGTAATGGCGCTCGGCCCAGGTAGCAATCTGCGCAAGATGCGTCACGCAGACGACTTGCCCTTGTCGCGCCAGCTCGCCCAGCCGCGCGCCCACGGCGGTCGCGGTCGCGCCGCCGATCCCGGCGTCGATTTCGTCAAAGATCAACGCTTCAAACGAGTTGCGCGCCCCCGCAAGGGCGACGACCAGGGCGAGCAACACGCGCGACAGTTCGCCGCCTGAGGCGACGCGCCCGATGGGCCGGGCCGTTTCACCGGCGTTCGCCGCAAAGAGAAACTCTACGCGATCGGCCCCCAGGGGACCGGCTCGTTCCAAGCGCTGCTGATCGACGTCGAAGCGGCCGGAACCCAACGCGATCTCGCCAAACTCCGCGATTACGCGTTTCCCGAGCACAGCGGCGGCCTTTTTTCGAGCCTTCGTCAGAGATTCAGCGAGGCTCTCGAGCTCGCGGGCGGCGGCTTCGGCCTCCGCGCGCAACCGCTCCAACAGGTCGTCGCGGTTCTCGAACTCTTCGATGGTCGCTCGCGCGCGGCGCGCACGCTCGATAACCTCGTCGATCGTTCCGCCGTATCTTCGCTGCAGGCGTTCGATCGAAGCGAGCCGCGAGTTGATCGCTTCGAGCTCGCCCGGTTCGAACTCCGTCGAATCCAACTCGCGGGCAACGTCGGCCCCCAACTCAGCAGCGTCGGTCTGCAAGGCGACGGCTCGTTGCGCCATTTCACGCAAGCCTTCGCCGAACTTTGCGATGCCGCTCAGCGCCGCGGCGGCCGCGCCCAGCCCTTGCGTCGCGGCCGACTCGTTAACCGACAGCGCTTCGTGCGCCGCACCCAGCGCCACGGCGATGCGCTCGACGTTGTCCAAATACGCGCGGCGCTCGCGCAGCTGCTCGAGTTGCGCCGGATCCAGCTGAGCCTCTTCGATCTCACGCGCCACAAAGAGCGCTTCGTCGTACCGCTGGCGCGCATCGCGTTCGTCGCCGCTCAGCCGTTCGAGCGATTGCGCCGCGACTTGCGCCCGAGCGTATGCCGCACCGATCGAATCGCGCAGCGCGAGCGCGGAATCGCCGGCGAATCGATCGAGAAGCTCCAAATGGTAGGCCGGCGAGAGAAGGCGCTGCGCTTCGTGTTGGCCGACGAGCTCGGCAATCGTACCGCCGATGTCGCGAACGTACCCCGCCGTCGACGGCCTGCCGTTGACGCGAACGCTCGAACGCCCGGCTTCGGTAATCTCGCGCACGATGCTGGCTTCTTCCCCCGGATCCAACTCGAAGCCGTCGGCTTCGAGGCGCGCTCGAAGTGAATCGTTCGGATCGAATGAAATCGTTACCACCGCGCCTCGCGCTCCGCGTCGCACGGCGTCGGGTGCGGCCCGCGCGCCCAGTGCGAAGTCGAGAGCTCCAAGCAGCATCGTCTTACCCGAGCCGGTCTCGCCGGTGAAAATCGTCGCACCTTGCGCGAACTCGACGGCGGCCCGCGCGATCAGACCGTAGTTCTGAATCTCCAGGCGCCTTAACATCGAAGACTCTTTAACGGCGAGGATCCTTGATGGAAACTCCCCAGAGCATTTTTGATTCGAGGCGCTCGAGAAAGTGCAGCGGCTTGGTTCGCGCAAAGCGGACTCGCTTGGGATGGCAGCGGATGACGACGCTGGAGCCGGGCGCCACTTCGCTGAGCACCTCTCCGTCGCACTCCAGGTGCGCTTGCGCGCCTTCGAGATCGGAGGTGATCTCGATCGTCGAATGCGTCGGCACGATCAGTGGCCGCGAAAAGAGCGTATGCGGCAGCAGCGGCACCACGCCGAAAGCATCGACGGTCGGCGCGATGAGCGAACCCCCGGCCGAGAGGAAGTATGCCGTCGACCCGGTCGGGGTTGCGACGCAAATTCCGTCGGCCGCAATTTGAGTCACCGCCCCGTCGTCCACGCGCAAACCAAAGGGCACAATGCGCGAGACTTCTCCCTTTCTGACGACGACGTCGTTGAGTGCGAAGTAACGCAGGTCGCCGTACTCGGCTTGGAGCGCGGTCCTTTGGTCGATGATGAGCCCGCCTTCCACGAAGGCCGGCAGGTCGGCCAGCCGTGGATCGTCTTCGTCGAACTCCGTCAAGAAGCCCAAGCGCCCCGTGTTGATGCCCAGCAACGGGATGTCGTGCTGGACCGCGATTCGCGCCGCTCGCAGGAGCGTTCCGTCCCCGCCGACCGTGATGAGCACCGCGGCATCTGCCGCGCGCGGACCATCGACGACCTCGAATCCGCCGGCGCGAAAGTCGCCGGCAACGCGGCGAGCAATCGATCGCGCGTTCTCGCGCGTCATATCGACGAAGAGCGCGACGATCTTGGAATCGATGGCGTGCACCGTCATAATGCGGGTTGCTCTTCCAGAACCGCGCGGTGCGTCTCCCGGTCGCGCACGACGCCGCCGGCACCGAGCCGCTCGCGCCCGGCTTCGAACTGCGGTTTGGCCAGGGCGACGATCGTGCCGCCATCCCGCAGATATCGTGCCGCGCGCGCCAAGATCGTACGTAGCGAAATAAACGACGCGTCGATCGCGATCAGGTCGAAGCCGCCGGGAAACGCATCGTCGGGGAGCAAGCGAAAGTTGGTCCGCTCGATTACCACGACGCGCGGGTCGTTTCGCAAGCGCCAGTCGAGTTGACCGTAGCCGACGTCGAGCGCCGTCACGCTCGACGCGCCACGTTGCAAGAGGCAATCGGTAAAGCCGCCGGTCGAAGCGCCGACGTCGAGCGCCGTCGCGCCGGTTACGTCGACTTCAAAGGCCGCCAATGCGTGATCGAGCTTCTCACCGCCGCGGCTGACGAACCGGCGCGGCTGCTCGATTGCGACGCGAGCGTCGCGCGCAACATTCTGTCCAGCCTTCGTCGCCGGGTTTCCCTCAACGCTGACGCGCCCTTCGAGAATTAGGCTGCGCGCTTGCGAGCGCGTGATGCCGGCCTGTTCGGCAACGGCGTCATCGAGGCGACGGGAGGTCGATCGCCTAGAGTCCGGCAAGTTGGCGGAGCGCCGCTCCGTATGCCGCCCCGAATGCCGCTTCGTTGACGTCGTGGGCCGAATCGTTTGCCGTCGCCGAAAAACAGAGCTTGGTGCCGCGATGCGTCGTGACCATGGTCGTCATATTGATAACGCCGGTGTCGGAGCCGCCTTTATACGCAATGGAGTCGAAATCCGCCGGATTGGCCACTCCGGGGTTGATGGACATCAACCCCAGCGAGGCCACGCGTTCCATGAGCTTGCAAAGATCTCGAACGCTGTAGTGCCACTCGATGGCGAGATCCGGCGTGGTCATCATTTGGTCGATGCCGGGCAGCGGCAGCGCGTCGATGCGCTGGAGGACTCCGGCTCGCCCAGCGGGCGAATCGACGGTGAGATACATGCCGCGGCTGCTCGCGCCTTCGGTTGACTTTAGGATAAACACTTCGCGCGTCGTTAGAAACGGCTCGTTGCTGCCGGCATAGCGTTTGAGCGCCGTGGGGCCGACGATCTGCACGAGCGCGTCGGCCGCGGTATTGTCGCTAATAGAAATCATCTCCGCGGCGTACGTTGCCAGCGTCAGCGGCGTCCCGGCAGGCCACATGCGCAGCACGCCGCTCGGTAGGCTCTTCCATTGCTGCGCCAACGGTACGACGTCGCCCCAATGCCGGGCGCCGCCGGTAATTTCGTCGAGCAGTGCGTTGAGCACCGCGAGCTTGAATGCCGAGCCTACCGCCAGCGGTTCGGATGGATTTAAGGCCGCTCGTTCCGGGCGCCCCTTTTCCACGATCGCGTAAGACACGGCGCCCGATACTCGCTGCAGCGCTCGAAGTGCCTCGTCGAGAGAGCTTGGCGACTCCTCCGGTGACTTGACGAGCAGATAGTCGATCTTCGAATCAGCATCGAAATGAATGAGGACGTCTCGGGTTCCCTTGGCGAAGGTCGCGACAAACTTGGTCGAAGCGAAGGACACGCACTGATACGCACCGAGCTCAGCCGTTAGTCCGGCGATGCCCGCATCCACTTGGGAGACGGGGATCTGCGTCAAGAAGCCGGTACTGAACCACGATGCGTCGGCATGACCCGTGCGCAACATCGTATCGATTCGGCTCCGCGCGAGATCGATCGCGGATTGCACCTGCGGTGCCAAAGCGGGCGAGGGGCTCTGAGCGACCGCCGACGACGGCGCGAGCCAGAGGATCACAAAAGCAAGCGAGACGGAGATTA
>JBEKRW010000345.1:0-2562 GCA_049517595.1 Candidatus Cybelea sp.
AACGTTCGCCGGAACCGCAAAGGAGCCGTCGAGGCGCGTCGTTACAACGAGCTTTAGGTCCGGGCATTCGGATCCTACGAGGTCCATCGCATCCAGCAAGACGTCGAATCCTTTGCGAGGTTCGGCAGCTCCGACGTAGAGGACGAACGGCTCGAGCGCCGCGAGGTCAAGGGCAACGGCCTTCGCAGGCCTCGGCGGACTAACGCCAAGCTCGATGGGCAGCAACCGTTGAGCAGGAATCTGGAGTTCGCGCGCCAGCTCAAATTGCGCAAACCTTGAATCAGTGATCAGCGCGCGACAGCGCTGCGCCGCGGCGCGAAAGATCGCTTGCGTCTGCGGAGCGTAGTCTTTCACGACGAAGTTCGACGCGTCGTGAAGCGTGGCGACCGCGGGTAATGAGAACTTCGTCCAACTGCATCCGTTGAAGGGGAACCACAACGCATCGAGGCCTGCTCGGCGATGCCACGCCCGCGAAACCACGCGATAATGCACGGGCTCGACTTCTCGCAGGTAGCGCCTCAGGACGGTCCATGAATGCCACTCCGGAACGATCAGCGTTACCTCAATGCGGTCTCGATCTCGCCCCCACCAGACGCGAAGAATCTCGCGCAGGTAGCGTCCGATGCCGCGACGATCTCCTGGCAGGTTCCACGCGTCTACGCCGAGTCGAATCATTTCACGACCGAACGAAATAAGGCCACGTGCCGGCGCGCGCTTTCGTCCCAGCTAAACTGCTTCGCACGTTCCAGCCCGGCCGCACTCAATCTCGCGCGGAGGTCGACGTCTAAATGAATCCGGCGCAACGCCGAAGCCCACGCGGTCGCGTCATCCGGCGGCACGAAGAGAGCCGCATCTCCCCCGACCTCGGGCAGAGAGCCGGCAGCTGACGCCACAACCGGCGTGCCGCACGCCATCGCTTCGAGCATCGGCATGCCGAACGTCTCGTGGTACGAGGAAAGCGCCAGTGCGATCGACCCGCGATAGCAAGCGCGCAAGACCTCGCCACCGCCCAGATGCAAGTCGTCGCCTAAATCACCGAGGTGCGTCACCCCCTCCAACTCCGGCGCCCGCGGCCCCGCGATCGCAAGCACCGGACCGTCAAGCGCGGGCCACGCTTGCCGATAGGCCTCATACAAAAGGGGGAAGTTCTTGCGCGGCTCCCCGATCGGATCGCCGACGAAAAGTAGAAACGGCCGTCCCTGCAACCCCGGCGGTAGCGGCTCCGCCTTCCCCGGCGAAAATGAAGCCTCGACCCCGTGCGGGATTACTTCGATGCGCTCGAGCGGAAGGTCGAGCATGGCATGCAGCTCGTCGCGGCCAAACTGCGAGATGGCAATCACCCGGGTCGCCGTGCGCGCCGAACGCAAGAATGGCGACTGCGCGTGCTCGCGGCGCTTTGCATCTGGGTCCCGATAGCGAAACGGCACCGCGTCGTGGATCGTCGCCACGCTTGGAACCGGCGAAGAGAAGAAGGTGCCGTTTGCAGGGTGCCAAACGAGGTCGGCCCGCCGGGGAACGCGCGCCGCTACGGCAAAGCCGCCGGCGCCGAGCGCGCTAGCGTACCTGTCGTGACGCCGCTGCGCAAAAAGCCCGTCGGCGAGCAGCGTTAGCTCGATATCGTCGCGAACGACGAGGCGCCGAAGCACGGCTCGCGCATAGCGCCCGATTCCCCGCATATCCTCCGCGATAACGCGTGCGTCGACGGCTAAGCGCAGAGGCGGCATCGCGCTCGACTTCGCGTAGCCGGCGGAAACTCCGCCGATGCGCTCGAAGCGGGTCGTGAATGATTTCGCCGGCTGGCGGCGTCGCCGCTCATTTGATTTTGGGAGCTCGCGACGAACCGTTCCTCAGCGCTATGCTTGAGTCGATTGCCGATGCCGCGACCGTCTTGATCGTCAACGATAACGCTCCAGGGCATTCGCCGCACGCCAGTACTTTGGCGGCGAGCCGTTTTGGACGGGAGGGCCGGCTTATCGTCGATCGTACACCGTTTGCCGGCTTCGATGCTGCGCGTAACATTTGTCTGCGCATCCACGAACGGGTCTGCGCAGGAGATTGGGTTACCTTCGTGGACGCCGACGAGGTGCACGGGCTTTCCGTCGCCGGCATTGCGCGACGGCTGGGGCGGCTACCGCCCGAATACGATTTCGTCGATGGCTATACGTGGCATTTCTTCGCGTCCTTCGACTACTACACGTCGATCGAACGGCGGATGATGTTCTTTCGTTACAAGCCGGGTCTGCGATGGGAGGGAGCCGTTCACGAGCAGCTTAGGGGGCTCTCTGGTAAACGGATCGCGTTGCCGTACGTCTACGCCCATTACGGGCATACCCTAGAGCCGCGGCGTCACGCAGAAAAGGGGCGCCACTATTCGTCCCTGGGCGCACCGGGCGATGTCCTACCCGAAGAGCAGCTCGGTGACTTCGACGTCGTTCGGTATTTTAAGCCGGTCTATCCGCGCCTGATCCGTTTCAGGGGGGTCCATCCGGTCAAGGCCAGAGAGATTTTGGCCGTCTTGAGCCCAAAACTAAGCCAAAATCACGCTATTACAGGCGTAATCGT
>JBEKRW010000346.1:0-3053 GCA_049517595.1 Candidatus Cybelea sp.
TGAAGTGTTCCCCGTGCACCATCATGGCCCAGGCCATCCTGGCGATCTTATTGGCCAATGCGACGGCCGCGACCTTGATCGGCCGGCGTTCCATGATGCGCGCAAGCCAGAGCCGCTTCGTACCATGCTGCCGCGCATATCGAATAACGGCCATCGCTCCGGCGACGAGCAGCCATCGCAAATATCGATTGCCCTGCTTTGAGATCCCGCCGAGTCGGTCCTTGCCGCCCGTCGAATGCTGCTTGGGAACAAGCCCGATCCAGGCTGCCAGGTTGCGTCCGGACGAGAATGCTTTCCACTCACCTACCTCGGCGACCAAGGCGGTGGCGACTATCGGGCCAATGCCAGGGATCTCCTCGAGCCGCCGGCTTTCTTCACACGATCGGTGCCAGGCATGGATATGCTTCTCAATGGCTCTGATCTCTGCCGTGGCATTTGCATATTGCCGAGCAAGAGCGTCGAGGCTCAATCGCGCAACCGCTGGAATGCAGCCATCATCCGCATTCGCAATGATCTCCAACAGCTCGGCCGTGCCATTGCGGCCCTTGGCTGAGATGATGCCGAGCTCGGCCATGTGCCCCCGGATCGCATTCGACAGCATCGTTCGTTGACGAACGAGAAGCTGCCGGCTGCGATGCAGCATCAAACCTGATTGCTGCTGTTCGGATTTTGTCGGTACAAAACGCATCGATGGTCGCGTCACTGCCTCACAGATCGCGGCGGCATCGTTCGCGTCGTTCTTGCTGCGCTTGAGATAGGCCTTCACATAACTCGGCGGCATCAGCCTTACCGTATGACCGAGCGCTTGAAGCTTGCGGCTCCAATGATGTGCGCTCGGGCACGCCTCAATACCCACCAGGCACGGCGGCAAAGCCGTAAAGAACTCCAACACCTTGGCGCGGCTCACCCGTTTGCGGATCACCACCGCGCCATCAACACCAACGCCGTGGACCTGAAAAACTGACTTCGCAATATCAAGACCAATTGTGCTAACTTCGCCCATGGACGGCTCCCCTCATAGTGGTTCGCTTTAACGCAACCACCCTATGGCACTTCGATGCCGCAGAGTGGGCGCCGTCCACAGCATCATTCGCGACATTTCGTTGCGCCGCGGAATTTTGTCGCTATCGGGGCACAGCGGACATCAATCACCGATGAAGCTCGATCCTATGAGGACGCGCCGTGGCGAGGCCGCTCCCGGGTTTCGCTTCGCTCAACACGGGCTACTTGGCCCTAAAGCGGCACGGTTTCGCGCGTGGCACGCTTAGCGATGGCCTGCAACGCTGCGCCATCCGATGGAAAATCGGCATCGATCCAGGCCAGTTCGGCCGCACGCAGCACCGCGCCGAGCGCAGGCCCGGGCTTGATCCCGCGCGCGATGAAATCCGCCGCCTTGAGCGGAAAGGCCGGCGGGGTCCAGCGTTGCAGCAACTGTGCCAGCTCAAGCCAGGCGTGGTCCGCCGCGCCCGCTTGCGAGCGCGTCCAGGCAAGCAACACCTGATCCG
Source organism: Candidatus Cybelea sp. (assembly GCA_049517595.1). Taxonomy (GTDB): domain Bacteria; phylum Vulcanimicrobiota; class Vulcanimicrobiia; order Vulcanimicrobiales; family Vulcanimicrobiaceae; genus Cybelea. Next base: position 1,506 of record JBEKRW010000346.1, read on the forward strand.
TAAACGTTTGCGGCCCGAGCCGATAAAGAAGCGCGCGGCCTTTTTGCGCATCGGTTTGCGGCGTCACGCGCCACCAAAGTTCGAGCGCGAGCAAGCGTTCGGATTCGACGTTGGAAAGACGGAGCCGCTGCGTCATCCGCTCGGCATCCTCCGCGACCCACACAGCGAGCGCGCCGAGGCGGCGCACAGCGTCTGGTGCGGCGCCGAGCGCCACCTCGACCTTGATCATGTTCTCAACGCTCGCGAGGAAAGGCACCCCGCCCAGCACCAGACCGAGCAACCCGCTCTCTTGCATCACCACGAGCGTCGGCGTCGCGCGCGCCGCGACAATCAGCTTAAGCATTTCCATGCGCACGCGTTCGCGCGACAGCGTCTCAAGGCCGGCACGCGCCGCGATGCAGGCATGCAGGCCGGCCCGGTCCGGCGGCCCATCGGCGAAATGCGCGTGAAAGCGGAAAAAGCGCAGGATGCGCAGATAGTCCTCTTCGATGCGCCGCTGCGGATCGCCGATGAAGCGCACGCGGCGCGCGGCGATGTCGTCGATACCGCCGACATAATCATGCACTATCCCGTCGGCGGAGAGAGAAAGCGCATTGATGGTGAAATCGCGCCTTAGCGCGTCCGCCGTCCAATCGCGTCCGAAGGCGACCTTGGCCTTGCGGCCGAACGTCTCGACGTCTTCACGCAAGGTCGTGACTTCGAACGGATGGCCGTCGATCACGACGGTGACCGTACCGTGGTCGATGCCGGTCGGGATCGCCTTGCCGCCGGCCGCGGCGACGCGGCGCATCACCGACCGCCAGGCGCAACAATGCGTTGCGCACCGCGCCACCGACCACGCGCGCTTCCTCGCCGTCGCGGTTGAGCAAAGCGAACAGGCGCGCGACTTCGCCACCCTTGAGCCACGGGGCATCGCCCACATGTGCCGACGCCGTCACCGTGTCGTTTGCGGCACGAACTTGCCGCCCTCGATATGCGCCGGCACATAGGTCGAGCCCGGCGGCGAGCCGCCGAACTGCGCTAGAACAAGAAAGCTTCCCGCCATCAAAACAAGCGAAGCGATGATAAGGCTGGCGATGCGGCGCACCGTCCAGGATTTCGGCTCGACGACGCCGGCGCGCGTCGCCAGCAGATACGCGGCGTAGAGAACGAACGGGATGAGAAAGAGCCCGATCTCGGTGGCGATTGGCCGAATCATCCGTAAAGCCGATCGTAGAGGTTGCGCACGATACCCGCGGTGATGCCCCAAATGTAGCGATCGCCGAACGGTATCGCGTAATATTCGCGCTGGATACCTTTCCACTCGCGGCTGCGGCGCTGCACGTTGGCGGGCGTCAGCAGGAAAGACAGCGGCACCTCGAATGTCTCGGTGACTTCCCACGGATTGAGCGTCAGCGTGAAGTCCGGCTTGACGCGGGCGACCGTCGGCAGAATGCGGAAGCCGGAAAACGTCAGATAAAGGTCGAGATAGCCTAGCGGCTCGATCAACGTCGGCAGGAGACCGATCTCCTCCCTCGCCTCGCGCAAAGCCGCGGCAACGGGGCTCTC
>JBEKRW010000347.1:0-3552 GCA_049517595.1 Candidatus Cybelea sp.
CGTGAACCCGAACAAGTACATACAGCACAACCTGAACGTTGGGCCGGGACCGACGGGCGTCGCCGCCCTCATCAAGAGTCTCCCGCCGGACACCAGCGTGAAGACCGTTCGCGTGTTCGAAGACGGCGACTACGTCTTCGCACATACCGAATACAACTTCTTCGGTCCCAAGGTCGGATTCGACATCTTTCGCTATGAGGACGGCCTGATCGTGGAGCACTGGGACAACCTGCAGGAGGCTTCCGCGAAACCGAGCCCCAGCGGGCACACGATGACCGATGGCCCCACCACCGTTTCCGACACCGACCGCACGGAAGTGAACAAGGCCCTCATGAAACGCTACATGGACGATCTTCTGGCCGGGCGGCGAGAGACGTTCCCCAGCTACTTCGACGGGAGCAAATACATTCAGCACAATCCGTGGGTCGCTGACACGATCCCGGGTCTGCTCGCCGGCCTCCAGGCGCTCGCGTCGAGCGGTCGTGCCGTCGTCTACAAGCAGGTTCATATGGTCCTCGGGGAAGGAAACTTCGTGCTCATCGTATCGGAAGCGACGTTCGGCGGCGCGCCCACCGGCATCTACGATCTGTTCCGTATCGAGAACGACAAGGTCGCGGAGCACTGGGATACGCTTGAAGCGATCCCGCCACGGGATCAGTGGAAGAACGATAACGGCAAGTTCTAGACGGCGTCTTGTTCCGGTCCGATGTGGCATTACGGAGGCTGGCGGCACGTAGAGGCGGAGACGCGTGAAATCGCGGGACAACAACAGCAACGTGTCGGGTGCGGCACGGATTAGGAGGCAATATGAACGACTCCCAAGACACCAACGGCGCGGCAACCGACTCGCTGCAGCTGACGACGAACTTCGGCGTTCCCGTCCCGGACAATCAAAACTCTCTAACCGCTGGTCCGCGCGGGCCGACGCTGCTTGCCGACCACTATCTCATCGAGAAGAATGCCCAGTTCAATCGCGAGCGCGTCCCTGAGCGCGTCGTTCACGCGAAAGGCGGCGGAGCTTTCGGATTCTTCGAAGTCACTAACGACGTTACCGAGTTCACCAAAGCCGCCTTTCTCAGCCGCGTCGGCAAGAGAACGGAAATGCTCGCGCGCTTCTCGTCGGTCGCCGGCGAACGCGGCTACGCCGATACCGATCGGGATCCGCGCGGCTTCGCGCTGAAGTTCTACACCGAGGAAGGCAACTACGATCTCGTCGGCAACAACACGCCGGTCTTCTTCATACGCGACGCGATCAAGTTCCCCGATTTCATCCATTCGCAGAAGCGGCACCCGCAGACCAATCTGCGCGACCCCAACCGCATGTGGGACTTCTGGGCGCTTTCACCCGAATCGCTGCATCAGGTTACGTATCTCATGGGCGACCGCGGCATTCCGCTCGGCTGGCAATTTATGGACGGCTTCGGCAGCCACACCTATCAGTGGACCAATGCGGAGGGAAAGTCGGTCTGGGTGAAGTTCCACTTCAAGACGAACCTCGGCGTGAAAAACATGACGCGGCAGGAGGCCGTGCGCATGGCTGGTGAGGACCCCGACTTCCACCTGCGCAGCCTATTCGCGCTGATCGACGGCGGGGACCAGGCCTCGTTCGATCCGTTCGACGTGACTAAGGTGTGGTCGCACAAGGACTACCCGCTGATCGAGGTCGGACGAATGGTGCTCAACCGCAACCCCGAGAATTACTTCGCAGATATAGAACAGGCTGCATTTGAACCATCGAACGTCGTCCCAGGCGTGTGGTTTTCTCCCGACAAGATGCTGCAGGGCCGGATCTTCGCATACGCCGACGCGCATCGCTACCGCATCGGCACGAACTATGCGTCGCTGCCGGTCAATCTGGCGAAGCATGCCAAAGTGCGGAATTACATGCGCGATGGAGCGATGCGCCACGACGGCAACGGGGGATCGACGGATAACTACGAGCCGAACAGCTTCGGTGGACCGGTCGAGAACCGAAGATTTGCCGAACCAACGTATCCCTTGACCGGCAAGACAGGCCATTTCGAGCAGAGGTCCGCGCGCAGCGATGATTTCGTGCAGGCCGGCGATCTCTACCGATTGATGAAACCCGCCGAGAAGGACCGGATCGTCGATCAAATCGTGAATCACATGAAATCCGTCCAGCGACCAATTCAGCTGCGCGCCGTCCGTAACTTCGTCAAGTGCGACCCTGGCTACGGCGAACGGCTCGCCAAAGGCCTGAATCTCACTGAGCTGCTGACGAAACCGAGTACGCCTTAAACGAGCCCGGGCTACCGGCAGCCATTCGGACGTCGCGCGTCCCTCGATAAGGCAGAACGTGCACGCCCCGAGGTTCGGAGCGTGCACGTCGTTGGTAACTGCGGAGTCGGAGCGCCTATCAGCCTATGGTGAGAACCATACGGAAGCGCGCCTTTCCGCTGATCATCCTCTGATATGCCTGTTCGGCCTCCGCAAGCGGCAGGACTTCGATCATCGGGCGCACATCGTTCACGACGCTGAAGTCGAGCGTGTCCTGCGCTTCGATGGCGCGGCCCGTGAGGCTTCCGAGGACTGCACGTCCTCCGAAGATCAACGGAACGCCAGGAACCGGAATCGGATCACCTGATACGCCGACGACGACGAGCTTGCCGCGCACTGCAAGACCTCCGAGCAGCGCTCCGATGGCGGCGCCGCTCGGGGCGGTCGCAAGGATGACGTCCGCGCCGCCGAGTTTCTGGAGCGCCGCCGACGCATCTTCGGCCTTCGCGTCGATGTAGTCGTGCGCGCCGAGCTTGCCCGCGAGATGCTCCTTATCCGGGCCGCCGCCGATGGCTACGGTGCGGAAGCCCATCTTCCGAGCGTACTGCACCCCCAGGTGGCCGAGGCCGCCGATGCCTTGGATCGCGACGGTCGCGCCGATGCGCCCGCCGGCGTTGCGGATCGCGTTGAACGTCGTGAGTCCCGCGCACAATAGAGGCGCCGCGCTTGGCGAATCGAGCTCGTCTGGAATCGCGATGAGCGCGCGCGCTTCCGCGATCATCATCTCGGCGTAGCCGCCGTCGGTCGTCGTGCCGGACATGATCGGGTTGACGCAGTACGCGGTATCTCCGCGACGGCACGCTTCGCACGTTCCATCCTCGCCTCCGAGGAAGCCGATGCCCACGCGTTGTCCGACCTCCCACCCCTTCACGCCGGCACCGAGCTCCTCGATCCGACCGACGGCTTCGTGACCCGGAACGCGCGGATACGTTACGTTCGGAAACTGCGCTTCCACCGTTGCCGCATCCGAGTGGCACACGCCGCACGCCTCGATGCGCAGCCGTACCTGTCCTTCGCCGGGAGCGGTGATCGGCCGCTCGACCATCTTGAACACGCCGGGCGACGTGATCTCCATCGCCTTGTAGGTGCCGGCCACCTTAGTATTCCCCCCAGATCTTCAGGTCGTCGACCTTCTTCTGATTGAACGGCGGGAACAGATGCTCGATCTCGACATCTGGCGGGCAGATCAGTATCGACTTTGCGTGCGTGAGCGAATCGAAGCCGGTCTTCCCGTAGTAGAGCCCGATACCCGAG
>JBEKRW010000348.1:0-3635 GCA_049517595.1 Candidatus Cybelea sp.
GATAGACAGCCTTACTCGCGCCAAAAAAAATAAAGAAAACCGCCGCGATCTCTATTAGGCGCGCGGCTATCCCCGCGATGACGGTGAAGGCCTCACTAAATGGTATCAAATTCTTGCCCCGGCTGCGGCCATACTCGCCCGACGAACGCCCGCCCTGCAGGCAATCGGAGGAATTCTTGCCCCCCGCGCTGCTTAAGTGGACGTGGCCCCAATAGCGGCGAACGACACTCGAGGATGATAACGGACTGATGGAGCCCTGGGTGAACGGACTACCCGACGGAGTCTTCTTCGCGCGCTTAGCGATCGCCACCGCGCTCGGTTTAGCGATTGGATTCGAGCGACAATGGCGGCAAAGGACGGCGGGATTGCACACGCTGACGCTGGTTGCGGTCGGCGCGGCGCTGTTTTGCGCTATGCCCGGACTGGGCGGAAAGGTTTCCGACCCGTGGCGCGTGGCCGCGCAAGTCGTTACAGGTGTGGGTTTCCTCGCGGGCGGCGTTATTTTGCGCCAGGGGTTCGACGTACGGGGACTAACCACGGCCGCGACGCTTTGGGCGACGGCCGCCGTCGGCGCCCTAGTCGGGAGCGGTTTCGAGTTGCAGGGGGCCGTTGGTGCGGGCGTCATCGTTGCCGTCAACGCCTTCTGTCAGCCGCTGGCCGATGCCATTTCGCGGATACCTCGCCCGGCGTCCGAGAACTTCACGACCGCATACGTTCTGCGCGTAACGTGCACGGTGCCGGCGCAAAGGCCCGTACGCGAATGCATTATCGGCGAGGTCGGAAAAACATCGCTTTCGCTTGCCGAACTGAACACATCGGCGGCGAGCAACGGTTCCGTTGAAATCGTAGCGACCTTGAATAGGCCCGGGCGTGACGACGGCATCTCCGAACGAATACGCAGCGAGATCGCCGCTCTGCCCGGCGTGACATCGGCCAGCGCCGAATCCGCCGAGCACGTCGTATGAAGTTGGCGCAGCAGGCAGTCATTAACAGGCACTAGCGGGGCTACTCTCGTATGCAGTCTTGCGCTTACGGGATAGAACGCGACCACTCGTTCGAAGTATGCTATTTGGACGATCAAAGCCGATGGCTTCGGTATTTTAATCTTTTAAGCTAACAAGCAAGCCCACCCGAGAAAGGCTTCCACAAATGCCCGCCAAGAAACCGAATATCCTCATCCTTTGGGGCGACGACATCGGCATCTGGAACATCAGCAAGTTCAGCAACGGCATGATGGGATACCGAACCCCCAACATCGACCGTGTCGCCAACGAAGGCGGCCTCTTCACCGACTACTACTCTCAGCAGAGCTGCACCGCAGGGCGCGCCTGTTTCATCACGGGGCAGAACCCGATCCGTACCGGCCTCACTAAGGTTGGCGCCCCGGGCGCTACCGTCGGCTTGCAGGCAGAAGACCCGACGATTGCCGAGTTACTCAAGCCGCAAGGCTATGCCACCGGTCAGTTCGGCAAGAACCATCTGGGCGACCGCAACGAATATTTGCCAACAGTTCACGGGTTTGACGAGTTCTTTGGCAACCTTTATCACCTCAACGCCGAGGAAGAACCCGAGTTACCTGACTATCCCAAGGACCCTAAGTTTAAGGAGATGTTCGGACCCCGCGGCGTCAGACCATCGTAGACACGGGTCCGCTCACAAAGAAACGCATGGAGACCGTCGACGAGGAGATCACCAGCGCAGCCCTGGCGTGGATGGAAAAGCAGGCGAAAGCCGATCAGCCGTTTTTCCTCTGGTACAACGCGACGGCCATGCACGTGAGGACTCACGTCGCCGCGAAGAATCTCGGCAAGAGCGGTCAGGATCCGTATAGCGATCGCATGGTCGTGCACGACGAACAGATCGGAATGATGCTCGACAAACTCGACGAGCTGGGAATTGCCGACAACACGATCGTGATGTACTCCACTGACAACGGTCCGGAGAACGACACCTGGCCAGACGGTGCTAACACGCCGTTCCGCGGGCAAAAGGACTCCAACTGGGAAGGCGGCTGGCGCGTGCCGTGCTTTATCCGCTGGCCGGGCACCGTCAAACCCGGTTCGGTTTACAACGACATCGTCTCGCACATCGACATGTTCCCCACGCTGTTGGCGGCGGCCGGCAATCCGGACGTTACTCAGCAACTGCTCGACGGTTGCAAGGTGGGCGACAAGAAGTTCAACGTCCACCTCGACGGGTACAACCAGATTCCGTACTTTTCAGGCGAAGCGAAAGAGAGTCCGAGAAAATGGATCATCTACTTCAGCGACGACGGCGACGTCATCGCGGTACGAATCGGCGATTATAAGTTCAATTTGGCCCTGCAGCGCGCCAACACGATGGAACTGTGGGCCGAGCCGTTCGTTAAGCTCAGGCTGCCACATATCATGAACTTGCGCCGCGATCCCTTCGAGCGGGCCGACTTTAATTCAAACACGTATTTTGATTGGATGTTCGATCACATCCCGCAAATGTACCTCATGCAGGCGGTGATCGCAGGACAGATCGAGGACTTCAAAAAGTTCCCGCCGAGACAGAAACCCGCCTCGTTCAACCTCGACTCCGTGCTCGAGCAAGTAAAGACGCCACACTCCTAGGCGCATCCCATGAGCCTTCCCATACCGGGTTGAATAGACTCGGTATGGAAGGCTCGATCGGCGCGAGAGTTGCCGAGTTTTACGAACGTCACCCCTACCCGGCGCCTGTCGATGACCTAGAGACGTACCGCGTCTCCTGGGACGACCGTCGCCGGCGCGCCGAATCGCATCTCTTTTGGCCGGCCGAGCCGTACCGCGACGATCGCAGCATCCTCGTCGCCGGCTGCGGCACGACGCAGGCCGCTCACTACGCATTGCGCTGGCCGCGAGCGCAGGTGACCGGTATCGACGTTAGCGCCGCGAGCGTTGCATTCACAAAAGGGTTGAAACAAGAATACGCACTGGATAACCTCGAAGTGCGTCAACTGTACGTCGAGCGGGCCGCCGAACTCGGCCGATCGTTCGAATACGTCGTCTCGACCGGCGTGCTGCACCATTTGCCCGACCCGGACGCCGGTTTAGCGGCTTTGCGCGGTGTGCTCGCTCCGAATGGCGCGATGCATCTGATGGTTTACGCGCCCTACGGTCGCGCCGGAGTTTACATGCTGCAGGATTACTGCCGGCGCCTCGGCATCGGTCACACGGAAGCCGAAATTTGCGACCTGGCCGCGAGCCTCAAAGCGCTTCCGCCCGACCATCCCCTCGCGCCGCTGCTGCGCAACTCGCCCGACTTCGCGAGCAGCGCCGGCGTTGCAGACGCGCTGCTCCATCCCGCGGACCGCTCCTACTCCGTCCCGCAGTTGATGAACTTTCTCGATTGCGCCGGGTTGTCGTTCGCGCGCTGGCTGCGCCAAGCGCCATATCTGCCGTGGTGCGGTGCGCTTGCATCCGCCCCGCATCATTCCAAACTGGTCGAACTGACGGCAGAGGCGCAGTATGCCGCTATCGAACTCTTCCGTGGCACGATGGTCCGTCACAGTCTCATCGCTTTTAGGAAAGAGCGAGCCACTAAAAATGCCTGCGTCGACTTCGCCGGCGGCGCCTGGCTGCGGTACGTCCCCGTTCGCATGCACGGAACGATCGTCGTGCGAGACCGGC
>JBEKRW010000349.1:0-3731 GCA_049517595.1 Candidatus Cybelea sp.
CACCTATTTGATGCCGCTGGGAGCGGCGCCGGAACAGATCGCGGCGCTGCTGACGGGGCAGTTTTTCAAGGAGCTGCCTCGCGACGCCGCCTCGCGGGCGCGCGCGCTGCATGTGAACGTCCCCCAAGCCATAACCGTTGCGTCGCTCGTCGAACGAGAGGCAAAAAGCCAAGCCGACCGTTCGCAAATCGCCGCCGTAATCTACAACCGGCTTCGCCTTGGGATGCCGCTGCAGGTCGACGCAACGATCGAGTACGCGCTGCCGCAACATAAGAGCGCGCTCTCCTTCGCCGATTTGAGAATCGACTCGCCCTACAATAGCTACGTTCACGTGGGGCTGCCTCCCACGCCGATTGCAAATCCCGGCCTCGCGTCGCTGGAGGCGGCCTTCCATCCGGCAAAGAGCGAGAATCTCTACTACGTTTACTGCGGCAACGGCCGCCACGCGTTTGCCAAAACCTTGGCCGAACACCAAGCCAACGTCGCACGCTGCTTACAATAGAAGGGAGTTAGGCGATGCCATCCTCTAACGGAGAAAGCGCAATGCCGCATGCTCCGCTCGAGCTCAAAGATGTGCTCCGCATCGAAACCAACGACGGCGAGTCGCTGCCGTTCGAAGTCGTGGGCATCCTCGAGGACCCGCAGGAAGGCGTCTCGTATGCGGTCCTGCTGCACGAACCGGAAAACGACGGTGAGGAGCGGTTCATCGTGACCGACCTTGCCGGCAAACTTTTGGAGAACGACGCGCTCGCACAAGAGATTCTCGACGACTTTTTGGCGCACGTTCACGAAGGTGACGAAGCCGGAGCTGCCGATGAGGAGCGCGGCTGATTCGCGTCCTGTTCCTTTCCGCCAGCGTCGGCGTCGGCCACGTGTCGGCAGCCAACGCGGTCGCCGACGAGCTGCGGCGACAGGATCCAACGGCAAAGACGCGTGTGGTAGACTCGTACAAGTATGCCGCATTGGTCGTTTCGCGCGTCGTCTCCGACGGCTACTTGCAGATGGTCAAGACCATTCCCCAAATGTACCGCTACATCTACGATCGCGCCGAGAGAGCTACGGAGATTGGGAGATTTCGCGCCTGGGCGCATCAGTTTACCGCCGATAATTTACGGCCGCTGATCCTGCGCGAGCGTCCCGACGCGGTCGTCTGCACGCACGCGTTTCCGTGCGGCGCGATGGCCGAATACAAGCGACGCTTTAGCGATGCGCCGCCCGTTGCGGCGATCGTGACGGATTTTGCGGTCCATGGATTTTGGATCCATCGGAATATCGACCGGTACGTCGTTGCGACCGACGCCATGCGGGATTCGCTGCTCGTCCGGCGCGTTCGGGCGGAGGCGATCGCCGTGAGCGGAATCCCGGTGCGCCCCGAGTTCGCCCGGTCGCTGGAGCCGCGCGATGCATTGCGGGAGCGGCTCGACCTTCCGCGCGATCGTCGCGTAGCACTGCTGATGGGAGGAGGCCTTGGGATCGCACCGCTCGAGCGCATGCTCCGCACGCTCGACTTAGTCCACACCCCGCTCGCGGCAGTCGTCATTGCCGGAAAGAACGCGCGAATCGGTCGCCGTCTTGCCGACGCGGCCGAAAGCATCCGCCATCCCGTACGAGTGCTGCGCTTCGTCGATAATGTTTACGACTACATGCACGCGGCCGACGTGCTCGTTACGAAGCCCGGCGGCCTTAGCACGGCAGAAGCGCTCGTAGCGCAGGTGCCGTTGGTTCTCAGTAAACCGCTGCCCGGCCAAGAGGAACGCAACGCGCGCGTGCTCGTTGAGGCCGGAGCTGCCGTCCGCACCTCGGAAACCAGTGAGCTGCCCGCGATGCTCGAAGCCATTTTCGGGGATAAAGAGCGACAAGAAAAGATGATTGCAGCAGCAAGGCGCTTGGCGCGGCCGAACGCCGCGAGCGACGCGGCTTCGATGATCGCACGATTGGTGCAGACCGATAAGGAGGTTGTGGCGTGAAGCTCCCCTCGTCGCGGGCCTACAGTTTATGCCGCCGAGTGGCGCTTTCGGCGCCTATCTGCAGAACGGGCTCGTCAAGACGACCGGGCCGTATCACGGCTTTCTCGTCAACACGGTTTCACCGAACGCGGCGCTTTTCGCCGAACTCGTGCGCTTCGGCGAAGTTTGCGTGGGGATCTCGTTGCTTCTCGGATTATTCTCGCGTGCCGGTGGCTTGTTTGGACTTCTCTTGCCTCTAAACTATCTCGCCGCCCGCGGGGCGCTGGCGACGCTCAGCGGCTGGTCCTCGATCGACGGTTGTTTAATGCTTTTGTCGGCGCTGAGCTTCGTGCTTCCCACCGGACGCGTTGCCGGCTTCGACGCACTAATGTCACGCTCTTCGGTGCGCCGGACCACGGTGATTGCGGAGATCGTGCCCGAGCGGCCGCTGGAAGGACCAACCGCGCCTCCGTAGGGGGGTTGTGCCGGCGGCGAAGGTAGGGAGCGCGCTGTGAGCAAACCGTCGAGGCGGGGAGAGATGGCCGAGCGGCTGAAGGCGGCGGTTTGCTAAACGGCTACAGGCCCCTCGATAGCTCACCACAAGTGCCTTTTGAGCACGAGAGTCAGGACTGTGAGTACCTGTCGGGACCTGCCATTTCGGAAATCCGTGACAAAATCCGTGACAAAACTTACCTGAGTAAAGCTCAGTCGGCGAGGCGCTTGCGCCGACATTTCATGCCTATGCCAGAGGGAGAGCCGGGCGTTTTAGCGGTCTTTTGAGCGGCCCAACGTAGCCCGCCCAGCGCCTCAGCCACTGGGGCAGTTTAAGCGACCCACGATTAGACGACGACTTCCCAGTTCCGGCAAAGGGAGGACGCCAGTTCGGCAGCCGGAAGACCCAACAGCGAGGTAGCGAATAACTCGTGACTGCTGGCCATGAATTTTTTGTGAGAGAGGAATCTGCTGTGCCGGAGATTCTGTCAATATGGCGGTCCCCACTGGACAAGGTCGCCCTTTCCGAAGCAAGGGCGCTCCAAGAACGGCAGCCGGTCTGCACCATCGTTTACGACGAGGACTTTTCACAAATCACTGCTTATAACTATCTGGCCTACGGGGCACAGAATTTTGGGGGTGATAGTGGGACCCTCAACGAGGACGCCCTATACGGCATGTTTTACGCCATGAGCAACGCACCGTATGGAGTCGGCGGCCAAGCGTTCATTGAGCAGTATAATTTCCCGATAACAACGCCGTACCATGTCACTAGTGCTCCGTACATGGCTCCAAACAATGCTGAGATTATCGGTATGGGGACAGGCGGGCAGAGCGGGCCTACATTCTTCCATTTTAGTATCTCTGGAACCGGGACTAACCTGGCATTCATCGAGTGTTCGGGCGCCCACACTAGCGGAGGGACCATTTTCCGAAACCTTGCATTTGAATGGCTCGGTGGCGTGGAGCTAACCGGCAGCGAAACCTGCATCTTAGCTAACACGTGGAATGTACGGGCGGTCAAATGCAACTTTGTAAACTGCCCGATTGCATTTGCAGCGCAAGGTCTAAACTGCGGTATGGAGCAATGCGTAGTGCAGTATTACAACGGCCCCCCTGGTGGAAGCACCTTAGCAACGGAACTCCCTCTCGTTATCCTGAGTGGCGAGCAAACATTTGTCATCGGTCCCGGTGATTTTCAGCAGACATCGATTCTCTCAGAGGGCCCCGCCGGGATAACCGCTATTTCTATCCAGAATGCCGAACATTTTATCATTAGTAATATTCACCTCT
>JBEKRW010000350.1:0-2582 GCA_049517595.1 Candidatus Cybelea sp.
GAATGTTATTCTAACCGACAGCGTGAGCAATCCGCTCGGCGTGGCCGTCGACGGGCATGGCACGCTCTACGTCAGCAACTATCCCGCGGCGATCGAAGAATACAAGAGAGGCGCAACGTCGCCGTACCAAAGCGTGACCGGGCAAGGGCTGACTGATCCCTTTGGGCTCGCGCTTGACAGGCACAATAACCTGTATATCGCCGACTTCGGCGCCGACGCCGTTTTTGAGGTCGCGTACGGGACCACGACGGTTACGAACCTAGGTCTGACGGGCTGTGGCGAGCCGATTGGCGTCTCGGTCGATGAAAAGAACAACTACCTGTGGGTCAGTTGCGGCTCGGGTAACACGATCAACGTTTATAAGCTGGGTTCGACCTCGCCGTTCGAGACGATCGCGGGCAATGATTATCCGTACGCGATCAGCGTCGAGGACCGCCGCGGTACGAAGAAGGGCCAGCCGGCCGGGTCGGTAGTCGAATCGGACATCGAAACAGACCACGTCTACGCGTTCAAACCGGGTCAGTACACGTCCTACGCGACGTTGACCAACGGCATCGAGTTGCCGACCGGGCTCTTAATAGCGAAACCTTGACCAGTTCTTAGGGAACCCCAACTGCACACGGCTTTGCGATTCGCAAGGCCGTGTGCCTCAAGAGGAGCAGTCTGATGATTGATTTACGCTTTCGCCGTTACGCTTTATGCGCTGGCATCGCCGCTGCGATGCTTGCTGGATGCGGCGGTCGCGCCGGTAGTGGACTGCGATGCTTGCTGGATGCGGCGGTCGCGCCGGTAGTGGAGCGGTGCCTGCGAACGATGCCCCTAACGCTCTTCCGGGCCAGCAAACGTTCAACTACACGGGCGGCGCGCAGAATTTTAGGGTGCCAAAGGGCGTGAAGCAGATCAAGGTTGTTGCTCGCGGCGGAAAGGGCGCGGGGTCCCCCGCAGTCTACCCCGGTCGTGTGACGGCCGTCATTCCAGTGAAGCCTGGAGAGCAGTTGGTAATATTTGTTGGCGGTGACGCTTCTGGAACTACCGGAGGCTTTAACGGTGGCGGCAGCGGCGGCCCGGGTGCGTATAACGGAGCGAACGGACGTGGTGGCGGCGGCGCATCCGATGTGCGCGCGCGAGGCGAAGAGCTTTCGGATCGTGTCGTCGTCGCCGGTGGCGGTGGGGGCGACGGCGGAGTCGGGTACTGGTTTGGCTGCGTGACGCCGACGGGCGGAAAGGGCGGTGGACTGACTGCCGGCAACGGTAGCGGCGGTCCGGCGAGCCACGCGGCTTGCGGTCAGGGTGGTGCCGGTGGTGGGCAAAGCGGTGGTGGGCAGGGCGGCGCCGGCGGCAACACGTGTGATGGAAATAACGGAGATTCGGGCGCTAGCGGCGCGCTAGGCACGGGCGGTTCCGGCGCATCGGGCAGCCCGAACGCGGGCGCCGGCGGTGGTGGCGGCGGTGGTGGCTATTACGGCGGCGGCGGCGGCGGCTCCGGCTGTAAGTCCGAGGGTTCGTATAACGCCGGCGGAGGTGGGGGCGGTGGCGGCTCGTCGTACGCCGAGCCGGGCGCGACCGACGTAAAGATGTGGCAAGGTTGGAAAAATTCGGTCACTAACGGGCTGGTCGTCCTTAGCTGGTAGTCACTTAAAGCTGACCGATATGCCGCTCGCTACGACGTTGAAAGGATCGCTATTATCGTGAACGGTCTTCGCCTGTTCGGTGGTTGGGCTTCGCTTGCCGTGCTAGCGGCGTGCGCGAACGGCATTTCCAACGCACCGGTTGCGTCTGCGGTTCACGCGATACCGACGAAGGTGAATCCCCTCGTGCGCCGCCTCCCCGAGTTCGCAGCGCGTGCGCCTCTGAAGAATCGAACGATTCGCGAAGGCAGTTGGGAATCGCTCGATAGCGCGAAGCAGGCAGTATACGTCGCGGATCCCAGCCTCGACGGCTACTACGGTGCGATCTGCTACTACGCGGCGAGCGGTGCCAGCCAACTCGGTTGTCTCGCCGGTGGCACCTCCTCGACTTCCGGCATCGACTTTCCGCAAGGCACCTGGATCGACAAACACAAGGATCTGTTCGTCGCAAACGGCGGTCCGGATGCAAGCGGGTACTCCGGCGCGGTCACCGAGTATACGCTGCCGCTGACCGCGACGTCGCAGCCGATCAACACGCTCTATTCGAATCTGACCAATCGCAGCGAGGGTGCGATGCTGGGCTACGTCTGCGGCGACAAGGCCGGGAATATTTACGGAACGACGATTTATACCGACGTGATCGACATATGGAAAGCAGGCACGAAGAACACCACGGAAACCTCGACGTTGACCGATACCAACTTCGGGAGTGCCGGTTCGCCGTCGCTCGCCGACGGGCCGGTCGCGTGCGCCGTCGATTCCGCCGGCGACATTCTCGTTTCGGGCCAGATCGCGAGCGGCACCACCGGAAGTTTCACGTATTACGCGGAGCTCGACGAATTCGTGAAGGGCGCGAGTGGATCCGGGAACGCGAAGGTTCTTCAGAAGGAGACCTCGGATCTGTATTTCCCCGCCGGCGTAGCGATCGACAAAAAGGGCAATCTCGCTTGGGCG
>JBEKRW010000351.1:0-2698 GCA_049517595.1 Candidatus Cybelea sp.
CGGAACCACGGTTCGCTGGACCAACCACGACGATATCCCACATTCGGTCGTCAGCGACGACAAGACGTTCAAGTCGAAAGCCCTCGACACCGACGAGCAGTTTACCTACACCTTCACCAAGGCTGGCACCTACAACTACTTCTGCAGCATTCATCCCAAGATGACGGGCGTGGTCGTGGTTAAGTAACAGGAGACTGCCTTGCACCCCTTTGACATCAGGTCGGCCCTCCTCGCGAAACACGCGCAGCACGTGGTGCTCATCCACTTTCCGATTGCGCTTTTTTTGACCAGCGTGATGTTTGACTTCATCGCTCATTGGACCAGTAACCGCACGATGGCCGCCGTGGCCTATTACAATCTGCTGGTCGCGGCCATCTCGTGTCTGCCAGTGATGGCAACGGGGCTTCTGGCTTGGCAGTTGCAACTGGAGGGTCAGAAGATCAAAGGTGTTCTGCTCGACCACCTGGTGCTGGCAACCATTTCAAGCACTCTGATCTGGATTGTGTGGTGGCTGCACTTCCGGGCGCGGCGGAGGCCAGCAGGAAACTTACCGCTATATCGCCTCCCTATAGAACTGGTCGCGGCCGGCACTATCGCCTTGACCGGCCACCTCGGAGGATTCCTGAGCGGCGTCAATGGCACTGGATAGACGCCGTTCACGATCTGGATGGCTAATTTCCGGGGACCGGCTTCCAGGTCTTATCGGGATTGAACTCGGTTATGGCCTTGGCCACATCGGTTGTTCCCTTCCCCAGGTCCTTTTCATACTCGATGCCGTTCTGGTTGATGATGAACGTCGCGATGCCGGTTTCGCCGTACTTCTCCGGATACGCAAGGAACGCGAAGCCTCCGGTCATCTTCCCGTTCACGATGTAGTTTTTCGCACCGCCTTTTGCGTCGGCGCCCTGTTTGGTGAGAACGCTGTAGAAGTAGCCATGAAACGGCTGCTGCTTGCCCGCTTCCGGAGTGAATCCTTCCGTCGCAGCAGCGTACGCCGCCAGCGGTCCCAACGGACTCTTAGGTTGTCCCTCCGGGGACTTCCAATACAACCCGTTCTGCCTTCCTTCGTCGCTGACGATCTTCTGCGCGTATTGCTTCACGCCATCGTGACTTTGCGACATGTATTCGGTCTGGGCGTCGCCCATGGCTGCCAGAACGCCAATCACGGCCAGCTCGTTATCGCCGATGCGCCGCGCAAGGATCTCGTCTTTTCCAGCCGCCGTGTCAAAGTACCACTGGCCCGCGGCTTCCGTCGGTCTGTTTGCGCCAGCGGTTCATGGTCTGGTAAGCGTCGGTAAAACGCTCGAACGACAGCTTGTCCTGCGCCGCATCGCCGGAGAAAATGAGGTCCTTGGATTGCTGGCCGAAGATCGCGAGCAAGGCATCGCGATCACCCGCCTTCGCCGCCGCAACCAGCGCTTTGCCGCCATCCTCGGGAGTGGCGAACGTTTTAGGCCCGGCTTGGCTGGCGGCAGGCTTTTCGGGTTCAGGTTTGCTGCACGAGACGAATGAGGCCAGCAACACTAAGAGAGCTACCAGTGTCCAGCGGCTTGAGTAAACCGACTTGCGATCTCGGACGATGTGGAACATGCCAAGTCCTCCGAACTAAGTACTATGAATGTTAAGTCTGACTTCTCGAAGGGGACGGCCTTCAGGCCGTCCGTAAATCCCTTAAAATCTCCTCGGCTTTAGCCGCCGAGGGACCTCGCCGTGACTTAAGCCGAGTCGCCCGATGGCATTGCTATCTCCGCCCACCGCCACCAAAGCTGCGTCCACCACCGCCGAAGCTGCGTCCACCGCCGCCCCAGCCGCCTCCGCCGCCACGGCTTCCCCATCCCCGAGAACTGGATGAGCGCTCACCCCAACCGCCGCCGCTCGAGGAGTGATCTCCGAAGCCACTGAAGGCCGTTGATCCGCGTCCGCTACCACTATCGCTACCTCCCCAGCCGCGATCGGAAGCGCTGGAGTTGGCATGGTCTGCGCCGGCATTCTGCCGATTCGCATTGTTGACGTTGACGGTATTGCCGCTCACATTCGTGGTGTGGTTGTAGTTGTTCGAGCCGGTGTGGTTGTAGCCGCTATTGTTGTAGTTATTGCCGTGGTAGCCGCTGCTGTTGTAGCCGTTGTTGTAGTTGTTGTGATAGCCGTTGTTGTAATTATTGTGGTAGGCGTTGTTATAGTTGCCGTAGTAGCCGCCGTGCCACGCGGCATTACCGTAGTAAGCTCCGCCGTGATAGTACACTCCGCCGCCGTGCCAGTCGCAGTTCCAACTGCTCCAGCCCCAGCCGCAGCAGCCTCCGCTCATCATGGCTCCCACAGCTATTCCCGCTCCAAATGAGAGCAGCCCTGTGGCCACCAGAGCTCCTGTGCTGTAGCCGGGCGTGGTGTAAGGTACGCCGTAAATCACCGTCGGGTTATACGCCGGAACGTAGACCACCTGTGGATTCGTCGGCTGGATAACAATGGTTTGCGGCGACTGCTGTACCACCGTGATCTGCGAGCCGGACTTGAGATTACCCGCGGCCTTGGCCTGCGCACGCAGGGTTTGCACCGCGGCCATTACCTCAGCTTGCTGGTTGTGATAGGCCTCTCCCAGTTGCGAAGTCCAGGCCAGGCTCTGCGCCATCTGGTTCAGCACCGATGGAAACTGCGTAAGCGCCTTGACGCTGGGGTCCCAGGATTGGCCGTTGACCGCGTT
>JBEKRW010000352.1:0-2774 GCA_049517595.1 Candidatus Cybelea sp.
GCCAGCATCAGCACCATGGCGAAGCCGGAGTAGATGGCGCCGGCGACGAAGTAGGGCGGGAAGATGGTGGTATGCCATCCCGGGACGATGCCGACGGCGAAATCGAAACTCACGACCGTGTGGACCGAAAGCACCAGCGGGGTCGCCAGACCTGCTAGCAGCAGATACATGGTTTCGTAGCGATGCCAGTGGCGGGCCGATCCACGCCAGCCTAACGAGAGCATGCCGTAGACAATTTTCAGCGCCTTGTTGTCGGTGCGGTCGCGCAGCGTGGCCAGATCGGGGATCAGGCCGACGAACCAGAACAATGCCGAAATTGTGGCGTAGGTGGAGACGGCGAAGACGTCCCACATGAGCGGGCTGCGGAATTGCGGCCATACGCCCATGGTGTTGGGAATAGGAAAGAACCAATAAGCCAGCCAGGGGCGGCCCACGTGAATCGCGGGAAAGATTCCGGCGCAGGCTACGGCGAACAGCGTCATCGCCTCGGCGAAGCGGTTGATGGAATTGCGCCAGCTTTGGCGGAGTAATAAGAGGATGGCGGAGATTAAAGTTCCGGCGTGGCCGATGCCGATCCACCAGACGAAGTTGACGATGGCGAAGCCCCATCCGATGGGGATGGTGACGCCCCAGATGCCGACGCCCTTCAGGAAAAGGTAGCCGATGGCGAACAGCAGCATCATGGTGAGCATGAAGGCGATGCCGAAACCGAGGAACCATCCGTTGGACGCGGGACGGGTCAGCACGATGGCGCTGATTTTTTCCGTGACCGTGCCGAAGGTGTGGCCGGGCTCGATTACGGGAGCGCGGTCGAGTTCGGTGGTCGATTTGTATTGCTCAGGCATCGGTCTTGCGAAATCCTTCAGGGGCTAAAGCCCTGTTCTATTCCCTGCGTTTTGCGGCACGGCTAAAGCCGTGCCCTGATACGAACCTGCCCCCTACGAACCGGCTCTTACGACTTGCATCAGCTACGACCTGTATCGGCTGCGACTTGTATCAGGCTATGCCTTCAGGCATAGCGCGAACGGTGACCAATCATTCGCGCCTTTAGGCGCTGCACTTCATCCTTCCAACTGCGGGTTCGGGTTTCTTACTTCTGCTAAGTACGTTGTTCTGGGACGCGTGTTGAGTTCGCCCAGCAGGCTGTAGTTTCTGGATTGCGCTTTCAGTTTTGACACTTTGCTGTTGGGGTCGTTGATGTTGCCGAAGACGATGGCGCCTGCGGGACAGGACTGCTGGCAGGCGGTTTGCAGTTCGTCGCCGATCAGGATTTTCTTTTCTTCTCGTACCGAGGCGGTTTCGGCATCGATGCGTTTCTCGTTGATGCGCTGGACGCAGTACGTACATTTTTCCATGACGCCGCGGCTGCGCACGCTGACGTCGGGATTGCGCATCATTTTGTATTGCGGTGTTTCCCAGTCCTGGAAGAGCAGGAAGTTGAAACGGCGCACTTTGTACGGACAATTGTTTGAGCAGTAGCGCGTGCCCACGCAGCGGTTGTAGACCATGTCGTTCAGGCCTTCGGTCGAGTGACTGGTCGCGCCGACGGGACAGACGACTTCGCAGGGCGCGTTCTCGCATTGCATGCAGGGGACGGGCTGGAAGAATGCTTTGGGATTGTCGCGGTCGCCCTGGTAGTAGGCGTCGACGCGAATCCAGTGCATGTGGCGGCCGATGACGACCTGCTCTTTGCCGACGACGGCGATGTTGTTCTCCGACTGGCAGGCCAGCATGCAGTTGTTGCAGCCGCCCCAGGCGTAGTCTTCTTTGTCGTAGGGGTAGGGCTCGTAGAGCGTGAGATCTTTGGGGACTTCGTCTTCTTTGGCGAAGTCGGGTTCTTTCTTGTATTCCTCGAGCGTGGTTTCGCGGACCAGGGGGCGATGGGCGCCGTCGGGCGTGTCCATCGATTGGTAGCCCTGGGTGGAGGCGAGTTTGTAGGTGGCTCCGGTCTTACTTATTTTGACCCCTGAAGCGGTCCAGGGATTGGCGCTGGTGCGGAGCGCGTAGGCGTCGAAACCTTGCGCGGTGCCGACGCGGCCGGCGTGGGTGCGTCCGTAGCCGAGGGTGACGGTGACGGAGTTGTCGGGATGGCCGGCTTGAATCCAGACGGGGCCGGTGAGTTTCTTGCCGTCTAATTCGAGTTCAACTACGTCTTCGGTGGCGATGTTGAGACGTTGCGCCATCTTGGGGCCGATGAGGATGGCGTTATCCCAGGTGAGCTTGGTCATCGGCTTGGGGAGTTCCTGCAGCCAGCCGTTGTTGGAGAATTGTCCGTCGTAGATGGTGGGGTCACGGCGGATGTTGAGTTCGATGGCGTTGGGATCCGCGGGCTTTGATTCGGAAGCGAACGCTCCGCCCTTCGCGCTCGGAGATTTCGAAGCAAATGCGGTGCCTTCGATCCAACCATCGTGCAGCGACTTGCGCCAGAACGATTCGAAGTCGGCACCGGAGTGCTGCTTTTGCCAGTAGGCGCGTGTCAGATCGTATCCGGTGGCGTCGGCCTGACCGGAGAGCAGGGCGACAAATTCGATCGCGCTCTTACCGTTATAAAGAGGAGCGATCAATGGCTGGATAATGCTCGCGGTGCCGTCGTAAGCGCGGGCGTCGCCCCAGGCTTCTAGTTCGTGTATTGCGTTGACGTGCCACTGGCAAAGTTCTGCCGTTTCGTTCTGATATAGGCCGTAATGAACTCTTAACGGAACTTTGCCGTTCTCCATGGCGCCGGAAAAATTAAGATCGGCGGGCGCGTCGTAGACCGGGTTGCCGCCGAGGAT
>JBEKRW010000353.1:0-2512 GCA_049517595.1 Candidatus Cybelea sp.
AACTCCAGCGCAGTTCTGCGCTTGCGGCGCTCGCTGCGAGCGAAGGTCAAGGCGCAGTCACTGATGCCGCACGTGCCGTGCTAGCCTCGCTGCGACAGGAAATTACAGACGGGCGCCTCGACGCGAACGCCGTCGATCTCGCTCTTTCTGGACTCGAGAGCGCTATAATCCGCAGGGTGCGGCAATCGCTGAAATATTCATTGCGACCCGTCATCAATGCTACCGGAGTCATTCTGCATACCAATCTCGGTCGCGCTCCGCTGCCGGCCTCGACGCTAGAGCACATTCGAGAAACCGCGGCCAGTTATTCCAATCTCGAATTCGATATAGAAACAAGCGAACGAGGCAAGCGCGATGTGCATGTAGACCGCTTGTTCCGCAAACTGCTTGCAGAAAGTGGAGGCGCGGGCGTCCCCGCCCGTGGGGCCGACTTGGGAATCTCCACCATTGTCGTCAACAATAACGCCGCTGCGGTCCTTCTCGCGCTCAACACTCTCGCGGAGGGCGGCGAGGTCATCGTTTCTCGAGGCGAGCTCGTCGAAATCGGCGGCTCCTTCCGCATTCCGGATGTCATGTCGAAATCGAATGCCATTTTGCACGAGGTGGGAACAACCAACCGAACCCGCGTCGGCGATTACGAAAAAGCGATCAACGAAAAGACCCGGCTGCTGCTGCGCGTGCATCGCTCCAACTTTCAAATCACTGGATTCACCGAGCAACCGCAAATCGAAGAACTGGTGACCTTGGCTCGCAAGCGCAAGCTTCCTCTTGTGGAAGATCTAGGCAGCGGCGCGCTGTTCGACCTGCGCTCGATTGGCATCAACGGCGAGCCCAGTGTGCTAGACAGCCTGCGGCAAGGGGTAGATGTCGTGACCTATAGCGGCGACAAATTACTCGGCGGTCCTCAAGCTGGGATGCTGAGTGGCCGCAGTGATCTGATCGCTCGCATGCGGGGGAACTCGCTGTTCCGCGCGCTTCGGGTTGACAAATTGACCTACGCAGCCCTCGAAGCCACTTTGCTCGCTTATGTGAAAGGCGAACACGATGCCATTCCGGCTTTGCGAATGATGCGTTTGTCGAAGGACGAGGTTGGACAGCGCGCGGAGGCACTGGCTGAGAGGATAAAGACCCCCAAATTGTCACTGGAGGTGACCGACGGCGAATCCGTAATCGGCGGCGGAGCTGCCCCCTCTGCGGTGCTGCCTACGCGATTGCTGACGGTCGCTTGCGAGGGCTTGAGCGCTCACGAGCTCTCGTCAAGCTTACGGGCCGCCGACCCACCCATCATCACGCGGGTCGAGGACGGCCGCGTGCTGCTCGATTTGCGCACTGTATTTCCCGAGCAGGACGAAGCGATCGTGAATGCTCTTATAGAAGTCGCGGCCAAATGATTGGGCAACAACCGTAGTGGCGACTCTCTACACCATCGGCCATTCCACCCGCACGCTGGATGAACTCATTGCAGTCTTGCAAGCTCACTCCATCCAGACCTTGGTCGATATCCGCTCCTTTCCCATGTCGCGCCGCTTGCCCCATTTCAATCGCGAAGCGCTGGAGAAAACGCTGCACAAGGCTGGAATTCGATACATCTGGCTCAAAGAACTTGGCGGACGCCGCAAGAAGATACGCGACGACTCGCCCAATGTCGCGCTACGCAATGACAGCTTCCGCAACTATGCCGATTACATGCTTACTGAAGACTTCCGGCGCGGCATCGCCGAGCTGATCAAACTGGCCGAGCAGTCACGGACCGCATACATGTGCGCCGAGCGAGTTTATTTCCGTTGCCACCGTATGCTGGTTTCTGATTGGCTGGTGGCTCATGGGCACGAAGTTTTCCACATTGACGGAACCGGGCCGGTTAAGAAGCATGAACTCATGTCTGAAGCGCGGTTGATCGATGGTCAGGTCATTTATCGCGGCGACCGGCTGCTCTGAACGGGTATGTTGGACCTTCGGAAGCGCTTTCTGCCCGTCTGATTTAGACTTTCACTTGCAGCAAAAAGAGGTGAACATGGCCGAACGTACTCCGCAGACTTTTGCCAATCATGTAAGATTCGATCCTCCATTCCACTACTTTGTAGCGCCGGTCTTTGTCATTTCGTGGATCATCAGCGTGGTCGTCGCGGTGCGGCGGCCATGCTTTCTGCATTTTTGGATCGTGATCTTCAATACAGCTTTAGTGGTTGCCGTCACCCGGTTCCGACAATACGCTCTGAAAGTACAGGACCGCGTCATAAGGCTTGAAGAGCGGCTGCGGCTGGCTTCGTTGTTGTCCGATTCGCTGCGCCCACAAATTGCAAAGCTCAGCGAGCGTCAATTAATCGCCTTGCGCTTTGCCTCCGATGAAGAAGTGGCAGAGCTGGTCGAGCGCACTCTCTCGACGAATCTGGCGCCCGCTGATATCAAAAAGGCCATCAAGAATTGGCGGCCGGATTATTGGCGGGTGTGAAGTCTGCATGATCGTCGGCACTGGCATCGACATAGCGGAAGTACCGCGCATCGAAGCGGC
>JBEKRW010000354.1:0-2568 GCA_049517595.1 Candidatus Cybelea sp.
ATCACGCTGGCGACTTGCGAGCTGTCCGGCGCCGGGCTGCAATCCTAAAGTTTACGAATGCCAACCGCCCGCAAAGACTGCGGGGCTGAGCTTACTTCACCGTGTCAACAGTTTTGTCGGTACCCGTTTTGACAGCTTTTCCGGTGTCCTTGCCGGCCGTGCCCACAGCCTTGCCCGTCTTCGTGGCTGCATTGGTGGTTCCGTGAGCAACACCTTTGCTGGTGTCCTTGGTCACGTCAGCAGTTTTGGTGGCTGCCTTCTTGGTTCCGTGGGCAACATCCTTGCTGGTGTCCTTGGTTACGTCGGCAGTTTTATCGGCGCCTTTCTTGACATCCTGCGTTAAGTCCTGCGCGCGGACGGCAGTCCCAACCGTGAGGGTGGCGGCAAACACAGCGATCAATATTGCCTTCATGGCTACTCTCCTTGGCTCAAAGAACACGAACTCAGCCGGCAACCTGCATGGCGCGGCTCCAGCCAGATGCGTTTGACAATTACCTAGACTCTTATCCAGGGATATTCTTGAGGATACCACGCGGGAAATACTGCCTGTATCTCCCAAGTCAGCAATTTCCGCTCAACCACGTGAGACCGATTGTACTGCGCTCTCCTGAAGGCCTCCTACTGCGCGAAGCCTGATCCCGTGATCCCATCACATCGCACCGTGATGCCGATCATTGGAAGAGCGCAGCTCAAGTGAGTAGCTTTAGGCTGAGGTTCCGAATCCTCCTCGTCTTTTGGAAACCGCTCCACAAACGAGGACGTCGCCCTACCGAACTTGAGCAGCTGATTGAAGGAGAATTCTTATGCCAGCCACTATGGTCGAACCGGAAGAACTAGAACTCTCAGTCGCACATAACCCAGAGCCGGCATATGAGACAAGGCCAGCAAACCTGAAACAGCGTGTTCGCAATCTGCTGGTTACGATGTTCGAGGGACACGAAGAGTTTCTTGGCTATACCCCTGACTAAGTCTGCCCCGTTCTGCAACGCGAGACCGCAAAGTCTCAGGCAGTTCCGGGCGACCGGACCCTGAGGACCATTGGCAGCGATTACTCCCGGTGCTTCGGTTCCCGCCCTCTTTCTTCTCCGATGCGCCTGTGACGCAGAGGGCCGCGTCAAAAGACCCGACCGCATCAAATCCCTGTCTGCTGCTTCCAGATGATTCGGGGGCGCAAGCGATCGAGGCCAGAGGGAAACCTCTCCTGATGTTTTTGGCGAAGCCCACTGATATAGGATGGGTCGCGTGAGGGCGTTGATTCTAATGAACCCGAGAGTGGGCCTGGACCTGATTGGCGTGGCGATACGCTTGCACTTCGGCCAGGCCGTCTTCCTGTTTCTCGCGGCAACGATTGCGGGAACGTTGAACGCGGTGGCCGGGGGAGGCACTTTTATTTCATTCCCGGCATTGCTGGCCGCAGGTATGCCAGCTGTCGAAGCCAACGCCACGAACACAGTCGCCTTGTGGCCTGGGCTGGCAGCCAGCACCGGCGCGTACCTGAAACGGCTGGACGTGCCGCGACGTTTGTTGGTCCCCATGCTGCTAACCAGCGTGGTTGGAGGACTTGCTGGCTCATTACTGCTGCTCAAGACGCCCCAGCAGGTATTCCTGCATCTGGTTCCCTGGCTGCTGCTGAGCGGCACTTTGCTGTTCGCCTTCGGCAACAATATCCGCACCATCGCCGGCAGGTCCGCCGTTATGGGTGATTGGCGGAAGGCGTCATGGCAGGTGGTCGCGGTGGCTTCGGTCGTCGAGCTGCTAATCGCAATCTATGGCGGGTATTTTGGCGCCGGAATCGGGTTCATAACCCTCGGAATGTTGGCGGCCTTGGGCATGCAGGATGTCCATGCCATGGGCGCGATCCGGACGTTGCTTGCACTTGTTATCAATGCGGCAGCCGTGCTGATGTTCATTCTGGCCCGCGCCGTCTTCTGGCCCCACTGTCTGGTGATGATTGCCGGCTCGTTGGTCGGCGGCTGGTTCGGCGCGCACTATGCGCAAAAAGCCGACCCTGTGAAAGTGCGTCGCGTTGTCATCGCCATTGGCTTGGCTATGAGCGCGTATTACTTCATCACCGTACATTAGCCTGCCTTTGCCATGGAGTCATCCGTGCGTTCCGCGGCAGTAATTAGGCTGGGTTTTGACCATAATCAGGTAAACTATTCGGTTGGCAAAGGGCGGTCGGCAGATCGGTTATTGTCGGGCGTCGCCTTTGTTCTGTTCGACTTTTGAAATTCCATGAGACTGCCCCGCTGAACCTGAGCGCAGCCTTCCATTGACGCACTTATGAGGCCTTCCGCATTGCATCCAAACGATGATAGCGGGGGATGGAATTGAATCCGCAGTTTTTCATACGGAGAGATACTTAGCATGGCCACCACGACGATAGAAGTTGATGCAGCCGCGAGTAAGTTCAGAAACGTGAAGCTGGAACGCTGGGTCGAAGAAGTCGCGCAACTCTGCAAACCTGATCGAGTCCACTGGTGCGACGGTTCACCGGTGGAATACCGTGATGCACTGCGGCTGCTTGTCCTCACCGGCACCGCGATTCCTCTTGACCCTGCGAAGCGG
>JBEKRW010000355.1:0-2572 GCA_049517595.1 Candidatus Cybelea sp.
TTCGCGCCCGGCAAGTTGAGCGTGTAGCGGCCTTGCGCGCTGGTTGTCGTCCGCGCCACTTCGCTCATGCCGCTCATGGGCTCGACCAAAACTACGGTATCGCCCGCGGCGGGCTTGCCCGTGGTCTTGTCGGTGACTGTGCCGGAGACTGGCGCTGCGTGTGCCGACGCGGCGAGGAGGAGGAGGCAGAGGCTGGAAAGGAGCAATGTAGATTTCGTCAATTTCATCAAAGTGATCTCATCCCTAAATTCGTGCATGGAAAAGCTTCAGAAAAGCAACCGCAGATCCCTCGTCGGTCGCCGTGGCGGCCTCCTCGGGATGACAGCGTGGTAGTGGGGCGAACGTCATGCCTGCTGCAAATGATCGATTTCCGCTAAGAGCTCCGCGGTTTCGCGCTCAAGCAGCCCGCGCTGGGCAACAAAATCCTCTTCCGGATACTTTCCCGCGCGATACTCGAAGTTCAAATCGCGCAGATTCTCGTAAAGTTGTTCCTTGCGTTCGAGCAGGTAGTCGAGCCGCGTTTTCTCTTTCTGGCTGGCAAGGGCATTCTCGGGCCAAAACGTGTAGAGAAAAAGCGCAATCAACAAAATCATTCCGGCAATCAGGCCTTGGGTTTCCGTCATGACTCAAAATCCTCCGTCAAAATCCGCTCTCGGGGCCGGTCTCACGGCGGACGCGCTCCATCCGCTCCAGTTCCGCCGGATCGTTTGACATTGCGGCAGGAGCAGTCGCAGGGACACGCGACCCGAGACCTCCCCAACGCTTGATGAGAAGAATGGTGCCGAACAATGCCGCCGCAAACACTGCGAAGGGGGCGATCCACGCCACCAGGTCGAATCCCTTGGTGGGCGGCGCCGCCAGCACAGTCGCGCCGTATTTCGCCGCGAATGCATCGAGAATTTCCTTGTCGCCAAGACCCGACGCAATGGCCGCGCTCAGTTCGTCGCGCATGCGACCGGACTCAGGGCAGCCCACATGATTGCACTCGCCGAGCAGTTGGGCGCAGCCGCAGGTGCACATCAATCGGTGACCCAGGTCGTTGAAGCGCGAGCTCGCATCGGATGCGCCGAGGGAAAAGCAGATGGCGATAGCGAGGATTGCCGCTTCCATAGCTCTTACCCAGCGCGAGGATCGTTTCGTGGAGTTCAGGATGACAGGCTCATTCACGGGAGTGCGCATCAGTCGCCTCCCTTGAGAGCCGGTGCGAGGGGAACGGGCTGCGCTGCGGGAACGCGGAGTGCTACCGTCGCCGGCGTGAGGCTCGGGACCAAAGCGACAAACGTCCCCACAACCATCACGACGAGGCCGAACCAGATCCAGCCCACCAGCGGATTGAGAAACGCCTTGATAATCGGTTGGCCTGAGTCGGGGTTGGTGCCCTCATAAACCACGTACAAATCCCAACTGGGCACTGAATGGATGGCAACCATGGTCTGTGGCTGGCCGCTAGCGTGATAGACGCGCCGCTCGGGTGTCAGTTGAAAGGCCTGTTTGCCATTCTTGTAGACGCTCAGAACAGCGTACTCGGAGTCGTAGTTGTCATTCGAGTCCTGCGTGAAGCCGGTGCAGACCAGCGTGTAGGGGGCGATGGTGAGCTTGCTGTTCACGGCCATTTCGCTTTCCACGCTGCGGTTGAATGCGGAACCACCGAGGCCGACGACGACGAGGAGCACCCCGATGTGGACGAGGTAGCCACCGTAGCGGCGGGTATTGCGGCGCGTCAGCAGCCAGGTGGCTGAAAGCAGATTCCGGCCTGTCTGCCGCGAGATGACGCTCGCCCCGCGCAGGAACTCAGAGACGATCGCTGTGAGCACGGCGGCGCAAATTGCGAAATCCACCAGCGCATAAAAGAGCCCCGCGTCAGTAAACCAGGTCGTCCATGGGCGTGGCCCAAACAGGAAACAAACGAGGATCGTGACCCATAGAGCAATGCACGGCACGACGAAGTTCCGCTTGACGGCCTTGAACGATGTGGCGCGCCAGGGCAGAAGGGGACCGACGCCAGTGAGAAACACAAGAAAGAGCCCAATGGGCACGGCCACGCGGTTGTAGAACGGCGCACCAACCGTGACCTTCGATCCCTCGACGTATTCGGAGAGGATGGGGAAAAGCGTTCCCCAAAGAATGACGAAGCAAGCGGTCAGCAGGACCAGATTGTTAAACAGGAAACTTGATTCGCGGCTCACCAGCGATTCCAAGCGGTGCTCGGTCTTCAAGTGCCCGCGCTGCCAGATGTAAGTGAAGATGCACACGGCAAGCACAACCGCCATGAAGACAATGAACCAGGTGCCTATGGAGGACTGCGCGAAGGCGTGCACCGAACTCACCAGGCCTGCGCGCGTGAGCAGCGTACCCAGCAGGGTGAGCAGAAAGGTTGAAAAGATGAGCCAGACGTTCCAGCTCTTCATCATGCCTTTGCGTTCCTGCATCATCACAGAATGCAGAAAGGCAGTTCCGGTGAGCCAAGGCATGAAGCTCGCATTCTCGACCGGGTCCCAGCCCCAATATCCGCCCCAGCCCAGCACCGCGTAAGCCCAGTGCATGCCGAGAAAGATGCCGCTAGTGAGGAACA
>JBEKRW010000356.1:0-2574 GCA_049517595.1 Candidatus Cybelea sp.
TCAGAGCCAGCACGGCGGCGTACATAAACGCGCTGCCGGTGGCCCGGGCATTCTCCCAGAAGGGTTGCTGGCGGACGATGATCGCCAGACGCTGCAGGGTCTGCCACGGCGGCGTGATCGCGTCCGGTCCTGCGAAATAATAGGCCAGCTGCCACAGCACCACGAGGCCGATGACCAGCATCAGGTAGTCGCCCCAACGTTGCTTCACGTGCGGTACCAGCGCCGATAGATGCGTGCTTCCCAACGCTGCAGCACGCCGTTGATAATCGCCACGACGATGAAGATCAGCAGGATCAGTCCATACATCGTCGCGTTGTCGAATTCGTTGAAGGACAGCGACAACCGCCGGCCGAGCCCCGCGGTCGCAAGGATGAACTCGCCCGCGATGACGCCGATGACCGAATACGCGACCGCGAGCTTGACCCCCGTGAACAGGTGCGGCGTCGCGGCTGGCAGCGTGATCCGCAGCGCCGTGCGCCAGCGGTTCATGCACATGACGCGAGCCACCTTGCCGTAGACACGTGGGATCCGGTCGATCGCCGTCAGCGTGGAGGAGATCATCGCGACCACGCCGAACATCGCGCCCATGATCGTCAGCGACAGCTGGCCGATAC
Source organism: Candidatus Cybelea sp. (assembly GCA_049517595.1). GTDB lineage: Bacteria > Vulcanimicrobiota > Vulcanimicrobiia > Vulcanimicrobiales > Vulcanimicrobiaceae > Cybelea. The sequence continues at coordinate 615 of JBEKRW010000356.1, forward strand.
CGAAGATCACGATCAACAGCGGATAGAACACGAAGGTCGGCACCGAATAATAAGACAGCAGCACGGGATTGAGCACGCGGCGCAGCCGCGGCAGCGCGTGGATCACCAGGCCGATCAGGAAACCGGGCACGATCGAGAGCACGATCGCGGCTGCGACGTTCTGGAAGGTGTAGCGGGCATCGGCCCAGAACCAGTCGGCATGACGGATCATGTCCGCCAGCGCCAGCAGCATCTTCGACGGCGGGATCATCGTGAACGCATTGATCACCCCGGTCCGGCACAGCACCTCGAGCGCCAGTACCAGGCCGGCCGCAATAGCCGAGCGCCACAAGGCCGGATGCTTCATGCGATTCCCAGTGCCTTCCTCGACTCGTCGCGAATAAGCTCCCACAGCCGGCTGGTAAATAGCCCGAAACCGGGCTCGGACACGATGCGTGAGTCACGCTCGCGCGGCCAGTGCGTCTCGAGCACGCTGATGAACCGTCCCGGCCGCGAAGACATCACCGCGACGCGGTCCGAGAGCATGGCCGCCTCATCCAGCGCATGCGTGATCAGCATCACGGTGGCGCCGGTCTCGCGCCACAGCCGCAGCAGCTCCTCGCCCATGAGCAGTCTGGTCTGCTGGTCGAGTGCGCCAAAGGGTTCATCGAGCAGGATCAGGCGCGGTCGCAGCACCAGCGTGCGCGCGATGCAGACGCGCTGGCGCATGCCACCCGAGAGCTGCGACGGGTACGCGGTGCGAAATGCATTCAGACCCATGAAGGCGATCGCATCATCGACGCGCCTCGTGATCTCGGCCGCGTCGACGCCGGCGCGCTGCAGTCCGAACGCAACATTGTCGCGCACTGTCAGCCACGGAAAGGTGGCGTCCTCCTGGAACACGACACCGACGCCCTCCGGTACCTGGTGGCCCACTGGCGCGCCCTCGAAGGTCACCGTGCCGGTGGTTGGCAACGCGAGACCGGCGACGGTCTCGAGCAGCGTCGATTTGCCGCAACCGGACGGGCCGACGACGCCGACGAATTCCCCGCGCCGCAGGCTGAAATCGATCGGCCCGAGCGCCTGCACCGCGGCGTGACCGGAATGCGCCGGATAGACTCGGGTAACCGCCGTCAGGGTGACATGGACGTCGGCGGTCACGCTGCGATCACCACAGCTTGCGTTGCTGGTCGGGCGCGAGGAAGCTCTGGTCGACGAGTTTCGACCAGTCCACGGGCTTGTCGATGATGCCGACCGCGAGCATGCCCCGGGACATCGCCTCCAGGCCATCGCGGGAGAAATCGCCGTGCGACCACTGGCCCCAGGCGTAGTACTTGGGCAGCAGCTTCTTTGCATCCTCGAGGCTGACGTCGAAAATCTCGGAATAGATCTGCGCCGTTTCGTCGTGGTGCTGCTCCATGAATTCGACTGCCCGCCGGCGCGCCCGCAGCAGCGCGCGCAGCTGCTCGGGATGCTTCAGCGTGTATTCGCGCGTGGCGACCACGACCGAGTACGTGAACTTCGGGAATACATCGTTGGCGCGGAACAGGATCCGATAGCGGTCCGCCTGCAGCGTGAGCGCAGGGTCGCTCAGCGGCGTGGCATCGACCGCACCCTGCGCCAGCGCCGTGAGCCCCGGTCCGAGCCCGCCGATCGGCAGCAGCGTCACCTTGCCGGTCAGCCCCGCATCCGCAACGGCCGCGCGCAGCACCATTTCTGTCGTCGAGCGCGGTGCCGTATAGGCGATCTTCTTGCCGATGAGATCCTTCAGCGACCGCGCGCTGCTCTGCATTGTCGTGGCCCAGCTCAGATCCCCGATGTTATCGGCGTTGCACATCACGATGCGCAGATCCATGCCCTGGTTGATCGCGGCGATCGCGGTTGCGGTCCCGAGGTTTCCCACGGCCATATCGCTGGCCAGGATGTTGCGCAGCGCGCTGCCGCCGCCGGAAGAGGAAACGATATCGGTGACGTTCAGGCC
>JBEKRW010000357.1:0-2571 GCA_049517595.1 Candidatus Cybelea sp.
GCAGCAACGAACGCACTCGTACGAAGCACTCGCCCCTGCTAGACTGACCCAGGATTCCCGTCGAACCAGGCACGCAGCGCTTCAGCTTTCTGGAGTGCGCCCGGAAAGGCGTCGTACGAGAAGCGAACTGATGCTTCGTTTACATTTGCTGTCTTTGGGTGAACGGCATCGTTTCGTTGCACTCTGATTGAGTCAAATAGAGACATGAGGTGAAGTTCCGCGCCATCAAAGACCGCGCGCGGATTCTTACACGTCGCTACATGCATAGCGATGGACTCAAGCAGCCGGTAGAGCGCCCTGCCATCAACCAATTTGGTGAGCTGCGCTTGTGCGCTTGCGTCCTTCAGCGCACCCAATAGCGATCCGCCCAGCAGGTAAATCTCTTTTTCAGATGCGGCACCCAGCATCACCGCCGCGGAAAAATAAGCGCCTCGCTCGAACGACATAAGCCCTTCCTGCACATATTGACGGATTACCGAATCGAGTGAAGGAACAATTGAAGATAAATGCCGCATGTAGCCCGCCACGTCTTCAGGTAGTGCCTCGGCACCGGCCGCCCAAGCTCCCCCACGTGGTGTTTTCCAATACATCAGATCACTGAAGGCCGTGGGGAATCCCTGCGGCTGCGGCAAGACAAAGCCGCGATGGACCAAGTGCCAGAAAACTTCGATTTCAGCGAACCTCAATTTCGGTGAACAGTGCAGTTCGGAATAATTGTAGTTTAGTCGCCCCTTCGGCAACTGCTTAACAACTCCCGGAACACCCGCCTTCTCTAGTTCACCAAACAAATATTCGGCAAACTCCTCATGGGAAAATTTGTCGTGGCCGCGGATTGCGGCTCTGGCGAACGGCAGCATAGCTTCGAGGGAGTAATCGAATTGCATGTCGCGCAGGCTATCATATGCCGCACAAGCGCGTCATCGGTCCCGGGGTAACGAGTATCGTTCCACAGTCAGACGTGCGCCAACTTCGTTCATTCCCATCGCGCCAAAGTCCTCGTGTTGACATTCGTGATTTCGCGGACGAACATCGCCCGCATGACTGATCTTCGCATCGGCACTTCCGCCTTCACCGCCGCCGGCTGGGAGAGCGCGTTCTACCCTGCGGGGATGAAGCCGGCTGATTACCTGTCCTACTACGCCACGAAATTCAACACCGTCGAAGTGGACGCCACGTTCTACCGGGCTCCCGGAGCGGGTACTGTAAACGGATGGGAGCGCAAGACCCCACCGGGATTTGTGCTAGCCGCGAAGATTCCGCAGGCAATCACACACGAGAAAATATTGCAGGACTGCGAAGATGACCTGAAACATTTTCTTGAGACGATGCACTTGATGGGCGACAAGCTAGGACCGTTGCTTTTCCAATTCGGTTACTTCAATAAGTCCGCGTTCAAGGGCGGCGGGGATTTCATGGCGCGGCTGGAACCCTTCCTGAAGAAATTGCCGAGGGGCTACAAATTCGCACTCGAAATTCGTAACAAGAATTGGCTATCGGCGGCGTTTTTCGATCTCCTGCGCGCTCACAGTGTAGCCTACGCACTTATAGATCAAGCCTGGATGCCACGGGCGAGCGAAATATTTGACAGGTTTGATCCAATCACGGCTGACTTTACGTACGTCCGGCTCCTGGGCGATCGGAAGGGAATTGAGCAACAGACGAAGATTTGGGACAAAGTGATCGTGGACCGATCCAGAGAGCTGATGGGTTGGGTGAATGTTTGCCAGCGCACGATTAGGCGGGGCGTCAGCACATACGTTTACGTGAACAATTTTACGCGGGATTTGCGCCGGGAACAATCGAACAGTTTCAGAAGTTGTGGAAGGCGGCCGGCTGAAAGCGAAAAATTATCTAGGCGAAACTAAAGCGAACATGCTATTTTGTCCTTCCGATGGACAAAGGCCGAAAGAAATTGATTTATCTCGTGGCCGGAATGTTCTTGGTTCGGCGATTGGCGGGGCTAGATCGCCGGCCATCGCCCGCCAGAGAAAATGCGTTCCGGGACGCGATCGATAATGCCGTTGAGTTGATGCGGCGCCTGGATGTGCGATTTCCAAATGCGGCCAAACCTCGATAACTATGATTTTGGAGAACTGGGGACGGTGGAGCGAGGCTGGCGGCGTCGCGCGAATTTTGGGAATGCTTCATTTGTTTGACTTCCGCGCAAAGTCAACACGCGCGAGTCGAGAGCACGGCCGTACGTCTGGACAGATTTGGGACAGAATTGGTGCTTACTGGCCGAAATGGTTTGGAGGATGTTCTTTGCTGCGGTGGTTGAGAGAGTAGCGTCTAAACCCGCATCCTCCAAAACCGAGGGGATGCGGCACCCGAGATTTACAAGAGAATCGTCTTGTTGGCACCGAAGTGTGAGGCGAGACCGAGCTATTCGCCTATAGAAACAGGGGACCCGCGAAATTTGTTACGGACCCATCAAATATAAGCCGCGATTGAGCTTGCGAGCCCAATTACACATGAGCATTAACTTGTCCAAGCCCAGAATCGCATCGCGTTTGGAGGCCGCCGCACGGGCCCGCAGGCATTCTCGTCGCAATTCTTCGATTTCTGTTGAAT
>JBEKRW010000358.1:0-2584 GCA_049517595.1 Candidatus Cybelea sp.
TTGGATCTTACACCGATGCGAACGGCGGCATGCACGGCTTCCACTACGCTAACGGCGAGTGGACGTCGATCGATGATCCCAGCGGCATCGGCATCACCCTCGTGAACGGCATCAACGATAACGGAGTAATCGTCGGATTCATCACGATCTCCTCGACAGTCAACACCGGCTTCGTTGGCACGCCGCAAGACTAACTCGATCGTCGCGTAGACCGTGGGAACGCGCCCCGGAGCTCTCACCAGAGTCGGGGCGCGATTCTTTTTAACTCGCGCTTACTTCTTTACCCCGCTCTTACAGTGATCATTTCGTCGCCCGACGTTCGAGGAGTCAGCCGGCAAGAAACCAATTCGACCGACGATCTTCGTTTTTCGCTTGTACCAAAGTTCTCTCTCCAAAAGGGTTAGTCAAACGAAGGAATGGTGATATTCGATTTTCAGAATTAGAATCATGGCCAATTTGCGGTTAGCTTGTCTGAAATTTCCCCAGGGTTCCCAGCTACCTTCGCTCGAAGTCCACTCTACAGGGAGCGCGCGTGACCGTAACTCCGCAAGATCATCCGCTGATTAATCTTCCGTTGAAAGAACGGGTCTGCACAAAAAATCTTTCTGCCTCTGAGGGAATTCCACCCCGAACGTCGCTTATATCAGTGAGCGCGAGAAAACCGGACAGTGGCACTATGCACCACCCGCCATTCGGCGACATGCGATGCCATTCCGAGGGGACTCGCACTCGAACCTAGGGCCGATTTCACCTTTAAAGGAGACGTACTATGAAACGCATCGCATTCGCCATCGCCACAGCCCTGCTGTTGTGTTCTTCTCTGTTTGCCCAGCGAGCGGATCTGTTTGCCCAGCGGCAAAGGTCTACGCAGCCACCGTCAACCCCGCCTTCGATCTTCACCTTCTACAACGTCACCTATCCCCACGATACGTTCGTTCAGCTGCTCGGGATCAACAACGAATTTCTAATCGCGGGCTACCATGGCGCGGACCCAAACAAGGGGTTCACTTTCTTCTATCCCGCCGAATTCGCCCCGGAAAACTATCCCGGGTCGGTTCAGACGCAGGTGATAGCGATCAACAACGACAGCAACGTCGAAACTGCCGGTTTCTACATCGATAAGGCCAATATCACGCACGGTTTTCTGCACAATTCGAGTGCCTGGACCAACGTTGACTTTCCCGGCACGACCTTTAACCAACTCCTGGGCCTTAACGACAACAACGCGGCTGCGGGCTACTATATGGACGGGGTCGGCAACTTTCATCCTTATATTTACCAGCAGTCAGGAGAAGTCTTTGAATCCCTGACTCTGCCCCACACTCTCAGCGCCCAGGCGACCGGGATCAACAACAGCGGCGCGATCGTCGGCTTCTTCCTGGATAGCTCAGGGGTAAGCCATGGCTGGGTGTTGAACGGCACTAAGTACACCGTCCTCAACTTCCCCGGCAGCACTTCCACGCAGGCGCTGGGAATCAACAACTTCAATGGAATCGTCGGCTCCTTTACCGACACAGAGGGTGCGACGCATGGTTTTCTCTACTACCTCGGCGATTGGATTCAAATCGACGATCCTAGCGGCATCGGAGTAACCATTGTGAATGGCATCGACGATGACTTTCTGATTGTGGGATTCATGAACTTCTCCAGCACGGTCAACACGGGGTTCATTGGAGTCCCTACTGAATAATTTGATCGTCGCGTTGTCCGCGGGAACGCGCCCCGGATCCACAAACACGGGTTCGGGGCGTGGCTCTTTGCGTCTTTCGCAATTCATGAACTCTTTACATTTGCTTTAAGCTCCGGGGAGGAAATGTGAGCTATAATTCAAGCCAATTTATCGACTTCGCTCATGCCAGTCGGCAGCCTTATAACGCACTTATTTCATCTCCCAGGAAGTGCACGTTGCCAGAGGCTCCCCAAGAACGCCAGCTGATCACGCGTCTGCTGAAGGAATGGGGCGGCGGAAATAAGCAGGCTCTCGACGAACTTATGCCGGTGGTCTACCAGCAGCTACATAAGCTTGCGGCGATCAGCATGCGATCCGAGCGTCCCGATCACACCTTGCGAGCAACCGCTTTGGTGAATGAAGCTTATCTTCGCCTGGTCGAGGCCGATGTGGCGTGGGAAGATCGTGTCCATTTCTTTGCCGTTTCCGCTCGCATTTTGCGCCGCATTCTGGTTGATCATGCCAAGGCCGATCGGCGGCAGAAGCGCGGCGGGGGGGCGGAAGTGGTGGAACTCGATGAGGCGGTGATGATCGGGCCGCAGACACGAGGCGGAATCGTGGAACTGGATTTGGCCCTGCAGCGACTGGCGGCGCTCGACCAACGTAAGAGCGAGATTATCGAACTCCTCTGCTTCGGCGGCCTGACGTATGACGAGACTGCGGCGGCGCTGAAGATCTCTCCCGCGACGGTGCACCGCGAATTAAAGCTGGCTAAGGCCTGGCTTCACCGCGAGCTTCATCAGGCAAGGCCATCGGTCTTCTCGTGATCCAATCTCATGATTCAGTCCCACTCGGAATAGAGTGACAGCCAATCCTGAATAGGGGCTTTACTGGATACCTGCGTCATGCGGGCTC
>JBEKRW010000359.1:0-2594 GCA_049517595.1 Candidatus Cybelea sp.
ATCGACTTCAACGTCCTTGTCATTGCACCTTACCTGGGCCTCGAACCGCTCAACAGTCCTCGCATTTTTGAGACCTCGCCAATGGATACTGGCGGCAATAGATCGTGTCAATGAATACTGCCCCTATTTCGACACCTGTCGGTCAAAGGTCGATTAGGTGACCAGCTTATCTTCAAGACGGAGCAGCTAACTAATCTACCTACCTCACGTATTCGTGTGGTCTTAGAAATGCTTTTGGCATAGGACAAGGAATACAGTGTATGGCTCCGAGGCTTCCTGACAGCGTCATGCTCACGATAAATGTTATTAGTTGGGTGTTACTCGTTCCAGCTATGGGGATGATCTTGACATTTATAAGTGAGAGTATTTACGCATCACTTATCAATGCCCACTGAATCGCCACTCGAAGTACGCTTAACCTCCATTGACCGTCGAGCAATTGTGAAAAGACTAGCAACATTAATGCGCGTTGGCAGGCGACTTATAACTTGCGACTGGTCATTGTGCTCCGCCACACAACGATGTGATCAAACACCCGGCGTGAAGCACCGTGGCACTCAGTTTGCTCTAAAATGAACACCGCGAACCACCGCGGACGTGACGTTAAGGAGGAACCGTAACCCGCCTGCACTTGTTGGGGCGAGCCTAGTAACGTGTCCACGGTCGGCGTTCTGGAATCCAGAGTCGTTTTCGCAATCGAGTACGCCGCCCACCATATTCACCTCGAATTTAAAACTCATCGAAGGAGTAACTTATGATTTGCCGACGGTTAACGATAGTGTCAGTCGCTGTGCTTTGTGTGATGTCGGTACCAGGGGAAAAAATGTCGGCCCAGAATACCGCGCCACCTCCTGAGCCGATCTACAATCCCTACCCGACTGGGATTCTTCCCTCCGATATAGATTCAGAGCTAGCCAGGGTGCTGCGCGAAGTGGATGGCATCGAAGCTGAAGCCATCACGCAGTGGAAGGCCTTGACGCCACCTGTTGTAACTGGTCAACCTCCCATATTTCAAAACACGGGTGTTGCCTCGGTGGAAATACTCGGCAAACTCATGAACTACGACAAGACGATCTCCCCCAATGAAAACAAGGCGTGCGCGTCTTGCCACATGCCGTACGCCGGCTTCAGTGGGCCGATTCCGACGGTAAATCTTCTCATGATCGCCTATCCCGCGTCGGCTCCTTATCGAGCCGGGAAGCGGACCGCGCAGCGATACACATATTCGAGTTACTTTCCTCCGCTCCAGTACGACGCGGAGCAAGGCCTCTTTTTTGGAGGAAACTTCTGGGATTCACGTGCAACTGGATATTTAACGAGAACTCCCGACGGCGAGCAGTCGCAGTTTCCTCCAGTCGACCCTAACGAAATGGCCAGCCCCGACACGGCTTGCATCGCGTACAAGCTTTCCTTGGCGCCATACGCACCTCTCTTCGAGGAAATTTGGGGTGCTGGGTCGTTGAGCGGTATCACATGGCCAGCCAATGTTGCTTCGGTATGCGCTACTCCGGAAGGAGCTTCTGTGTTCGGTTCGAACACTCAGCCTCTCGCCTTGAGTCCGAGCGACCGTACCCTCGCAACCAACGATTACGATCACTGGGCGGAGTCTCTGAGCGCATTCGAGCACAGCCTCTCGATCAGCCCCTTCACTTCGAAGTTTGACGCCTTCCTCAAGGGAAAATACACGCTGACCGCCGATGAAGCGGCCGGCTATGCCCTGTTCGACGGCAAAGGCAATTGCAACTCATGCCATCTCGACGGAAGAGGCACTGCGCTGCAATCGACTCAGGCCGATACAAGCACGGCCGCCAACGTAACTCCCGTCTTTACCTGCTTTGGTTCGGCCAACGAAGGTCTGCCGAAGAATCCCAGGGACGCCTTTTATTATGAGACCACTCCCGATTTCTTGGGATTTACGCCCAACCCTGCTGGCTTTACCTACACCGACTTCGGATTGGGAACTTTCCTCAGAAGCGGCTACGCCTCCGCTCCCAGTCCCAACTCAAGCTGGACGCAGTATGCAGCAACGGTCGACGGCCAAATGCAAGTGGCCACGGCCCGCGATGTGGGCATGGTGCCGTCACAGTGTCCAACCACCGAGGCGCCAGGGCCCTACTTCCAGAAGGAGTTCTTCCACAATGGCTACATCAAGAGCCTGAAACAACTCGTTCACTTCTACAACACGCGCGACGTGTACCCATATCCTGTTGAGTCCGGAGAGTGCCCGGCAGGAACCGTTGAAAGGGTAACCTGCTGGCCGGAACCCGAAGTCCCACAGAATGTGGACACGACGACCGGCAAGCTCGGCCTGACGGATACGGAGGAGAATCAGATTGTCGCCTTCCTCCAAACCCTCACCGACGGCTACACCACGCCTTACCCTGACGCCAATACCTACACAGGCACTTGCATGTCGGGGGGCAATGCCTCAACTCAGGGGAACAGCACCTTGATTTCTGCCCAAGTGCTGGAAAACCTTGTAAAGAAGCCCTAGCTCGGACCACAAGGCGCATGGGGTTATCTCCATGCGCCTTGATTCGTGACCGGAATATTCTCGATTCTTTGGGAGATAAACATATGAATGCAATCCATAT
>JBEKRW010000360.1:0-5511 GCA_049517595.1 Candidatus Cybelea sp.
AATAGCGCCCGTAGCGCCGCCTTGCGCAAACATCGTTCCGGCGAAGGCCCCAGCGAAGACCGCCAAGAAAAGACTTGCCACCATCAACTTTCGAAGTGAACTCATCTTGTCCTCCAGTTGGACGATAGTCCGCGGCTCACTCGCCCTGGGACGGGAGACGGGCGGGAACCAAAAGCGTGATGAGATAGCGGATATATCACGACTCTTCGTCGATGTTCAAGGAATATACATATGGTCTCGTCACAAACCCGGAATACAGTCGATGGAAATTTTGGATGGATGAATCCGACCAGAACCCGTTTCTCAATGGGATTCGACTAACTTCCAACAGTGCGAAGGTGCACGATGATTTTTCTTGGGTATACTTCTGCCGAAGCCGTAAAGCCCGACGTATTGAATTGCAACGTGTGCGGTATCTCGCATGGGTCACATTTTCATCAGCCACGTCGAGGAGGATGAACCCACTGTGCTGGAGATCGTCCGCGGTGTGGAGTCGGCGGGCTTTAGGACTTGGTATTACAAGCGGGATTGCATTCCGGGGCTCTCTTATCTCATCCAAACCGGCCAAGCCATCGAGGAAGCGCTAGCGGTTCTGTTGGTGATTTCTCCCGACTCGCTGGGTTCTCACCAGGTGACAAAGGAAGTGGTTCGTGCGCACGAAGCAGGCAAACCATTTATCCCAGTTCTCCGTGGCATCTCGTTTGTAGAATTTCAGCGCGCACAGCCCGAATGGCGCGAAGCTCTCGGTTCCGCCACTTCGATCGCCATACCGCCGGGAGAAGTAGTTGAAATCCTGCCGCGCATCATCGGTGGCTTGAAGGCCCTCGACAAGCTGGCCAAGTCGAAGTCCAGCCGGACCTTGGAACCCGCAGAGACAGGCCGCAATACCCCCAGAGATGGTGTCAAGAACGGTCATCACATTCCATCAGCGTCATCCACACGTGCGTTCTTGTCCAAGTCGGCGCTGGCGTTGGCGATTGCAGTCGTGGTCGTTGCTTCCCTGGTTTGGTATGCCCGGCTCCGCCGCCGAGCCGACAATTACAACATCGGGCCTCTAAAGGGACGCCGATCAGTGGCCGTGCTGGGTTTCAAGAATCTCTCGGGCAAGCCCGATGTGGGTTGGCTTGCCACCGCTTTCTCTGAAATGCTCAGCACGGAGTTGGCGGCGGGAGAAAATCTGCGCGTCATCCCGGGAGAAAACATCGCCCGCCTGAAAGCGGATTTAAGACTGCCGGACTCGGACAGCCTGGCGACCGATACCCTCTCCGAGATCCACCGGAATCTCGGCAGCGATCTGCTGGTACTAGGTTCATACTTGGACCTCAGCGGCGAGATACGGGTGGATTTGCATCTACAGGACGCTGCCCAGGGGCAGACGATCGCCTCCTTTTCAGAAACTGGCAGTGAACCGCAACTCCTCGATCTGGTCAACCGGTTGGGGGCGGATGTTCGGACAAAATGCGGTCTGGCGGGAATCACACAGAGCCAAGCGGCTGAGGTCAAGGCTTCGTCGCCCGCCAATCAACAGGCCGCGCGCCAATACGCTGAGGGTCTGGCCAAGCTGCGCGTTTTTGATGTGCTGGCGGCCCGGGACCTTTTGCAGCAGGCTCTGGCCAGCGATCCGAATTTCGCGCTGACTCACTCCGCGCTTGCCGAGGCCTGGTCGAAGCTTGGCTACGGTCAGAAAGCGATTCAGGAAGCGGGCAAGGCTGTCGATGGCTCAACCGGCCTTTCTCGGGAGGAGCAACTGTCGATCCAAGGACAGTATCGTGCCGCCAAACAGCAGTGGAGCGAGGCGGCGGAAATCTATCGAGAGCTGTTCGCCTCATTTCCCGACAACATCGACTACGGCCTCGACTGGTCTGCAGCACAAGTCTCGGCGGGAAAACCGCGAGATGCGCTCCCAACGTTGATCGCCCTGCGCAGGCTAGCGCAGCCCGTTGGGGATGATCCGCGGATTGATCTGGCGGAATCTTCCGCAAGGGACGCCTTGGGCGATTACAAGACAGAATTGGAAGCTTCCAGACGCGCGGCCGAGAAAGGTAATGCCTCGGGAGGACGATTTGTGGTCGCTTGGGCACTGAGATTCGAGGGCTCAGCCCTGCGAGCGCTTGGCGAAACGAAGCCGGCCATGGCAGTTCTTCAGCAATCCAGCCATCTCTTCAGCGCGCTGGGAGACCGCGGCGGGATCCCACTGATCACTATCGGCAACATCCTTGCGGAGCAAGGGGCTTTCGATCAGGCAAAGCAGTTCTTCGAGCAAGCGCTTCGGAACGCCCGCGAAATCGGCGACCGGGCCACGGAATGCATCGCTCTCACCAACATCGCTCACGTGAATTCCGATCGTGGCGACCTCGCCGCCGCCAAACCTCTATATGTCGAAGCCTTGGGGGTGCAACGAGAAATCGAAGACAGAAAAAATGCCGGATCTACACTTTCTAACCTCGGCCACCTGCTCTATCAAATTGGAAACTATCCCGAGGCAGAAAGAATGCTGGAAGAGTCGCTCACCATCGCACGCGAGGTTGGCAACCGGCGAAGCGAAGCCTACGTCCTGGGATTTACTGGCGAGTTACGATACGCAGAAGGCAAGCTCGAGGAGTCGAAGGCTCGCGGCGAGGAATCTCTTGCCCTTGCGCGAGAGATAGGACACAAACGGGTAGTCGAATCCAGCCTGTCGAGTATCGGCGCGGTGCTACTGGCGCAGGGCGATTTCGATGGTGCGCAGAAACACCAGGAGGCCGCGCTCGCCGTTGCTAAGGAGATCGGCGAAAAGGGATCCGCAGCACAATACCGACTGGCAATGGCTCAGGTTTCGCTGGAAAAAGGCCTGCCCACCGAAGCGGAGGCGTTGATAGCAGAGCCCCTGGCCGAGTTCCAGGCTGAGAAGGCAAAGAGCGGGGAAGCTCTCGCACTGAGCTTACGGGCCTGTGCACTGTTGGCGCAACGCGACGTAAAGAAGGCCAAAAAAGCAGTGGAGTTAGCCAACGTCGCTGCCGCACACACTCAGTATTATCTGACTGCGTTCCACGTCGAGATGGCAAAGGCCGCGGTCCTCTCCGACTCAGGTCAGATAGCTGCGGCTGGGGCACTCCTCCATGCCGCGATGTCGAGTGCCGTGACGACTGGATGTGTTCCGTGCGAATTCGAAGTCCGTCTGGCGCGGGCCCAGATGGAGATCAAGCTCAGTAAGAGTGCATCCGCGCTGGCGGATCTTGAACAACTCGAGAAGGATGCTACGGGAAAAGGATTTCTGCTCATAGCCCGCAAGGCAGCTGCGGCTCGGGCGAGTCGATCTCGTACGTCCTAGTCGTCCACCGCTTGCGCGGTCATCTCCGCCGGTTCGCCCCCACCCGAGGCCTGAGCCACGATCAGGCGGCGCGCCTCCACGCGAATCTTCGGCAGTTGCAACGCGAACCAACCCGCGCCCGCGACGCACGCAACGCCTCCGATAGCGACTGTACGCGGTGCGCCAAGAGAATCAGCCAGGGTACCGCCGAGCAGCGCGCCAATCGGCGCCATCCCCATGAACATCATGGAATACACGGCCATCACCCGTCCGCGCAGCGCATCCGGCACCATGGCTTGAATCAGCGTGTTCGATGCCGCCATCTGCAACATGATGAAATATCCCACCGGCAGCAGCAGGGCCACCGACAGCCAGAACGATTTGGACGCTGCAAACAGCATCAGGCTCACGCCAAATCCGGCACAGCACACTGTTACCCATCGCCCCAGACCTTTTACTCCCGAACGCATGGCCAGAGTCAGCGCGCCCAGCAGCGCCCCCACGCCGGCTGCGCCCATCAGAATGCCGAGCCGTACCGCTCCGAGATCGTGCGCCCCGATCAGTGACGCGAACTCCTGGCCGCCGCCGCGCAAAACGCGGTCGGCAAAAATCGGCATCAGCACCACATAGGGCATGCCCGTCACACTGACCACACCCAGCAGCAGCAGCAGGGTGCGAATCGGCGCGGTACGTTCCACGAACTGGAAGCCTTCCACGATATGTTCGTACGGTGAAGCCTTGCTCGGCACTCTCGCGGACGCCCGCACCTTCATCAGCAGCAATCCCACAATCACTGCGATGTAGCTCACCGCGTTCGCAAAAAAACACCAGCCCTCGCCCAACCTCGCCACCAAGACGCCCGCCACGGCCGGACCAATCACGCGCGCACCATTGAACATGGAGGAGTTCAACGCGATCGCGTTCATCAGGTCTTCCTTGCCGACCATATCCACCAGAAACGATTGCCGTCCGGGAATGTCGAACGCGTTCACCACGCCCAGCAAGGCGGCCAGCACAAATACGTGCCACACCTGGATTTTCCCGGTGAGCGTCAGTGCGGCCAGCACGAACGCCAGCACCATTGAGATGGTCTGGGTGGCAATCACAACCCGCTGCCGGTTCACTCGATCGGCCGTGATTCCCCCGATCGGCGCGATGAGAAATACTGGAATCTGGCTGGCGAATCCCACCGCACCCAGCAGCAATCCCGACCCGGTCAGCTTGTAGACGAGCCACGACTGGGCCACGGTCTGCATCCAGGTACCGGTCAGAGAAATCAATTGTCCGCCGAAGAACAGCTGGAAGTTGCGATGGCGCAGGGCTCGTCCCGCCGCCTGCCAGCGTAGACCGGGCTCGGAAGCCGCTCCGGCCGGCGTGGCCAGCTCATTTTCTGGAATGGAAGTTTTCGATTCAGCCACGTTCGTTTCTTTGGATGTTGCCGGGCCTGTCCAAGCATCACTATATCGCGAAGCTCTTTTTGGGAATTCAGCACTCGGCCTTCGCCAGTCGGCAAACCGTGACTGACTTGATAACTGTTCAACGGGCCTCACATGCGGTACAGTTCTCTTGCCCCTTACGCTCCCCCCGCGGCGAGGCGACAGGAAGGAAGTTTGCCACCATGAATCCTCCTCCAGTCCGAGTCGAACGCCGCGCCGGACAGCGCTTTCCGTTTCTTCTTCCCGTCTTCGTTCGCGACGTCTCGAGCGGGGTCGAGGCCCGGGGTTTTACCCAGGACATCAGCTCGCGGGGCGTCTTCTTTTTCACCGACGCAGCCTTCGCCGAGGGCGCTGCCATCGAGCTTACCCTCAACATGCCTTCCGAGATCACGCTGGGCGACAATATGCGAGTCCGTTGCCGCGGCTCCATTCTGCGCGTAGCCTTGCCTCCAGATCTATCGCAGCCAGATACCTCGCAGCACGACCCATCGCAGCAGCCGGCAGTGCAAATCAATCCGCGGGCCGAAACCAAGGCTGAAACCAAGATCGGGGTCGCCGTTCGTCTCCATGGCTACGAGTACCTTCCCGAGATTGCAGATTCTTCCTCTTCCTTTCAGCGCGTTTCCGCGCTCCACGAACACCGCCATGAACCAGAAGAGGATCAACCCGCTGTAGCTGCAGCTGCTGCGAGCCTGATCTCGCGCTAGGTCAATACGCTCCAGCGTTGCTTAGAAACTCAGCCGCGGCACCGTTCCATCCCCTTATCCCCTACCCCCTATCTTCGTC
>JBEKRW010000361.1:0-3143 GCA_049517595.1 Candidatus Cybelea sp.
CATTATTATGGGCTGGGCGCGACGTGGGGCGATTTTGACAACGATGGCTGGCCTGATCTTTATGTGGCGAACGATGCAGGGCCAAATTTTTTGTATCGCAACAAGCATGATGGAACGTTCGAGGATGTCGGCTTGCTCTCTGGCGTTGCGCTTAGCGGCGATGGGATGGAGCAGGGTTCGATGGGCGTGGACTGGGGCGATTATCTGCATGAAGGCCGGTTGTCGATGGTGGTGACGAATTTTGTCGAGCAGGGGACGACGCTTTATCACAACGTGGACAAAGAGAATTTTGCCGACGTCAGCATTCGAGCGAAATTGTTGAAGCCGACTTATCCGTATGTGGGTTGGGGAACGGCGTTCTTCGATATGGATAATGACGGCTGGCTCGATTTGTTTGTTGCGAACGGGCACGTTTATCCCCAGGTGGATACGATTCCGGGAGGCACGCCTTACCGGCAGCCGATCCTGCTGTTTCGCAATCGTCGCGATGGGACTTTTGAGGATGTATCTTCTGCGCTGGCGGATATGCCGGCGCAATCGCGGCGGGGCGCGGCGTTTGGCGATATTAACAACGATGGAAATGTCGATATTGTGGTGCTGAACGTGGGCGAGCCACCGGCGCTGCTGCTGAACCGGAATGATGATAGGAATCATCGCGTTTTGTTCAAGCTGGTGGGCGTGAAGAGCAACAAAGCGGCGATTGGGGCGCGAGTCACGGTGAAGGCCGGCGGTTTTTCGCAGATCAATGAAGTGCGCGGCGGGGCGAGTTATCTTTCGCAGAACGATCTGCGCTTGCACTTTGGGTTGGGTGCGAACGAGAAGATGAGCGAGGTGGATATTCGCTGGCCGAATGGGCAGACGGAGACTTTGCGGGACGTGGCTGCGGATTTTATTTATACAGTAGTGGAGGGTGAGGGAATTCAGGGGAAGGTGGCGCTGCCGGGGCTGCGGCACTGAGAGTTTTTAGTTCTCGGAACAAAAGCCCCTCGAAGCTCAAGCATCACCCGAAGCACGCCGGTTCGGGTGCTTGCCCCGGAAGTAAGCCAGGCGTGGACTACTTGGCTGCACCCGCGGCTAACCCGCCAAGACTGTCATTTTGATCGAATGACGCGTCCGACCCGCCCGACTTCTGGCCGGCCCGAAGCGGCTTGTTGGCAATGGTTTCGTAAGCGTATCCGGTGAGGGTCCCGGCAACTCCCTGCGCATACGAAGACTGTACGTTCAACCGCGCCCACCCATAGTGAGTTTCGCCGTCAATCTGGAACTTCAACGCCAGGTACCGATTGTTCTCATTCCTCCAAAGCCCGAAGGACAACACCGAACCGTGCATCTTCCTGACCTTGGCCAGTTCTGCTCCGACACTCACGAAGGGCTTCCCGGGACCAATCTTGACGCCGGCTTGAAAGGCGAACGCCGAGTCGCATGCGCAACTGGCGGCCCCGGCACGCGCTGCCACTCCATTGGCATTTGGCCCCACATAAAGAGTTGCCGAGTAGCCTGGGTAGCTATGCTGCGCAATAACAAAGTCGATGGTTCCGTCATTGTTGAGATCGAGATTGTAAGTGCTATTGGGCGCGATCGTGACATTGGCGGGCGTGTAAACGACCTTCGCATCTGCGCGCGGTGCCAGGGTGAGCAGGCCCACTCCGGCGGCGCTGGCTGCGGTCGCGTACAAGTTGAGCCGGAAGCCGAGTTGTTCCGAGAGAGGTCTGGGCTGACGCGGGGATCGCTTCATGGCGCGTCCTTTCGTGAGTTTCTTAAATGCTGCCCAACTTTTACCGCGATACGTCTAGCAAGGCAGAAACCATGTTACTGTAGGCGTCGCCAAACAAAATGTCGGTTTTGCCGTCACCGTTGAAATCACCGCCGACGATCATGCCGGGAACCACACCAATGGCCGGTCCCTGGGTAAACGTGCCGTGTCCCGTGCCATAGAGCATGCCGATACCCACCACTCCGATCTGGCAGCAACCATAAGGCGCGGCGATATCCAGAGCGCCGTCTCCGTTGAAATCCGCGATCACGGCGCCACCGAGGACATATCCCGGGCCATCGGCGAGGCTGAAAATCTCCGGCGCCTGGAAAGTACCGTCGCCATTGCCCAGTAGTACGTAAAGATTGTTCGTGGGACTATTCATCTGCAGCACCATGTCGATTTTGCCGTCGCCGTTCAGGTCCGCCAAAATCGGTTGCATCGGATAAGTGCCGAGCGCGGCCGGGGCTGAGGCCGCCTGGAAAGTGCCGTCGCCGTTGCCCAGCATCGTGATGTACGAACCCGGATTTTCACCGTTCACGACAATCAAGTCGAGTTTGCCGTCGCCATTTAAGTCAGTCGCCGCGGCGAAAGCCGGGATTAAGCCGCGCTCAGGTTAATCGTCGTCGGCGCCTGGAATGTTCCATCGCCGTTACCACTGCAGATGTTAACGCTGCCCTGCCCGGTGCCGTAGTTGGTCGTGGCGAGGTCGAGCTTACCGTCCCCGTTGAAGTCGCCCGCGACCACGAAGTTGGCCTCACTTCCGCAGTTAATTCGAATCCCCGGCTTGAATGTCCCGTTTCCGTTTCCCAGGCCAATCACTACCTGGCCCAAGTGGTTGTCGCTCAGCGAAATAATGTCGAGGTGATGGTCGTTGTTGAAGTCGTCCACCAGGATTTCACTCGCTGAATTGCCCGCCGGCAACATGGGAAAACTGGGCAAAGCCCGGAACGTGCCGTTGCCATTGCCCAGAGCCACCGTGCCCTGGTTGTCAAAGCCGCTGCTGGCGATCACGTCCAGTTTGCCGTCTTCGTTAAAGTCACCGGTGGCAAGGACGTCGGGCGCGTAGGCGTAGGACTCCGCGGCCGCCAGGAACTTCGCTCCCGTGGCGCCCAAAACCAGCGTCATCACCTTCGTGGCATTGTTATTTTCCAGGTTCATCACGGCAATATCGGGCTGCCCATCGTTATTGAAGTCGCCGATAGCCGCGCTCGCGGGCCCCGTAGGCAGCGCCCAACTCTGCGACACGTTGAAGGTTCCGTCGCCTTTGCCCGTCCACACGGTGATGTCGGCGCTGCCGTTGATTTCCACTAGATTTGTCTTGCCGTCGCGGTTGAAATCGGCGGTGAGGATCACGCCCGGTTTGACACCAACCAGCTCGGTGATCGTC
>JBEKRW010000362.1:0-3568 GCA_049517595.1 Candidatus Cybelea sp.
CCTATATGAGCGACTGGGTGGTGCCGGGCCTGCTGCGCCAGTTGGCGCTACTCTCGTTGGTGCTGCTGCCGCTTACCTTCAGTTGGGCGATCGTGCGCTACCGCCTGATGGATGTGGACCTGATCTTCAAGCGCGGAATGACCTACACTCTGGCGACCGCGGCGCTGGCCGGAGTCTACTTCCTCCTGGTCGGCACCGCGTCCGAAGCGGTCCACGCACGCTTTCCGGGCTTCGGCTTCTGGGGACCTGTAGCCGCCATCATCGTAGTTGGATTATCGTTCGACCCGCTGCGCCGCATGATTCAGGGTCGGCTGGACCGCGTGCTCGACCAGAAGAGCTTCGACTACCGCGAGACCCTAATCGACTTTGGCCGCAGCCTGAACTCGCAGACCGATCTGCGCGCTCTGGTCGACTCGATCGTGGAGCTGCTACCCCAGACCCTTCTAGTCACCCGCGTGGCCGTCTTCCTGGCCGCGGAGAGCGATGGGCGCGTCTCTCCGAACGAAGCAACCGACGAAGGCCGCAACTTTGAACTCGCCGCCTCCCATGGACTGAGCAATGTTGAGACCGAGGAGCTGCGCGTGCTCGACCTGCACTTTCTCGACTTCGACCGCTTGGGCTCGAACGACCACATCTTCCTGGAGAACCCGCAGCAGGTGCTGCGCCTGCCCAACGCCCAGCAGCGCAGCGCCCGGCTGCTGGACTTGAACTACTACCTGCCCTGCCGAGTGGCCAATCGCGTCGGCGCCGGGGCTCGCACCGTGGCCGTAATCGGGCTGGGACGCACCGACGACGGAGACTTCCTTTCGAGCGAGGACATGGAGGTGCTAAGTTCGCTCGCCGGATACATCGGCATCGCCATCCAGAACGCGCAGCTCTACCGCCGCCTGGAGCAGAAGATCACCGAGTTCGAACAGCTCAAGGAGTTCCACGAGAACATCGTCGAGTCCATCCACATCGGCGTCTTTGCCGTAGACCTCAACGACCGCATCGAGAGCTGGAACGCGCAGATGGAGGTGATGTATGCCAAGCCGCGCGCCGAGGCCCTGGGCCAACCGCTCGCGGCCATCTTCCCCGAGGACTTCATCGCCCGCTTCGATAGCGTGCGCGAAGGCCACGCCGCGCAGGGCACACACACGCTCTACAAGTTCCGCCTGGCGCTGCCCACGGGCGAAACCCGCGTCGCCAACATCGCAATCGCCCCGCTGATGACGCGGGACTTTGCCGTCGTAGGCCGCATCATCCTGGTCGACGACATCACCGACCGCATCGAGCTGGAGGCGCAGCTGACCCAGGCCGAGAAGCTTTCTTCGATCGGCCTGTTGGCGGCAGGGGTGGCCCACGAGGTCAATACACCGCTGGCCGTCATCTCAAGCTACACCCAGATGCTGGCCAAGCATATGCGGCCCATGATGGCGCAGGACGCCCGCCTGTCGCCGGTGCTGGAGAAGATCACGCAGCAGACCTTCCGTGCCTCGGAGATCGTGAACGGCCTGCTCAACTTCTCGCGCACCGGCGGCACCGAATTCGCCTCGGTCGATCTGAATAAGCTGCTGCTGGACACGCTGACGCTGCTCGATCACCAGTTTCGCGCCGCCAACATTCGTATCGAGACTGGCCTCGACCGCAGCCTGCCGCGCATCCACGGCAACGAGGGCAAGCTGCAGCAGGTGGTGCTGAATCTGCTGCTCAACGCGCGCGACGCCATGCACGGGCAGACCAACGCGCGTATCTGGATCGCCACGGAGCACTCCGCGGGGCGCGTCACCGCCATCATTCAGGACTTCGGCGGCGGCATCGAGCCGGAGCATCTGCACCGCATCTACGACCCCTTCTTTACCACCAAGACAAAGCCGCGCAACGGCCAGCACAAAGGCACCGGCCTCGGCCTCGCGGTCAGCTACGGCATCATGCAGGAGCACGGCGGCAAGATGCAGGCAGAGAGCCAGGTCGGTGTGGGCACCACCTTCCGCCTGGAGTTTCCCGCCGCCGCCACGCGCTCCACTCTGCCCGCAGAAGGCGCGCCGGTGGGCGAGGCTAGCATTCACGCGACCGCTGGAAGCATCTAATGGCAATGCCGGAAGCAATCATCGCAGAACAACCCGCAGCCACCGCCGTCGCAGCCGGCGAGCCCGCGCGCGTGGCCGGCGTCGCGCGCATCCTTATCATCGACGACGAGGCTGCCATCCGCGATTCGCTCGACACGCTGCTCACCATGGAGGGCTTCCACGTCACCATGGCGGCCGACGGCGCGGCCGGCCTGGAGCAGCTTGCCCACAACGAGTTCGACCTGCTGCTGCTCGACCTCGCGCTTCCCGGCGAGAGTGGCCTCGATCTTTTGCCGCGCATCCTTGAACTCCAGCCGACGCTGCCGGTCATCATGATCACCGCCTACGGCACCGTCTCGAACGTCGTTGAAGCGATCCGCGCGGGCGCCGAGAACTTCGTCCAGAAGCCGTGGGACAACGAAAAGCTGCTCGCCGACATCCGCGCCGCGATCGCCCGCCATCGCGCCGAAGAAGAGCTGGTACAGCTGAAGCGCACGTTGAAGCAGCGTTACAACTTCGAGAACATCGTAGGCAAGAGCGAGCCCATGCTGCGACTCTTCGACCTGGTCGCCCAGGTCGCGCCCAGCCGCTCCACGGTGCTCATCCAGGGCGAGAGCGGCACCGGCAAGGAGTTGATCGCCAAGGCGCTGCACGCCAACTCACCCCGCCGCGACAAGCCGTTTGTGCCGGTGAACACCGGCGCGGTGCCCTCCGAACTGCTCGAATCTACGCTCTTCGGCCACGTCAAAGGCGCCTTCACCTCGGCAGTCACGGCGAAGAAGGGCCTGTTTGAAGTGGCAAATGGCGGGACTTTATTTTTAGACGAGATCGGCACCATGGGCATGGACATGCAGGCCAAGATCCTGCGCGTGCTGCAGGACCGCCGCTTCATGCACCTCGGCGGCACCCAGGAGATTCAAGTCGATGTCCGCATCATCGCCGCCACCAACGTCGATCTGCAGACCGCGGTGCGCGAAGGCCGCTTCCGCGAGGACCTCTTCTACCGGCTCAACGTCATCTGCCTCGAACTGCCGCCGCTGCGCGCGCGCCGCCAGGACATCCCTCTGCTCGCCGCGCACTTCCTGAAGTTCTACGCCGACGAGAACGATGTCGCTGCGCCCACGCTCTCGCCCGAAGCGATGCGCATCCTCATGGACTACGAGTGGCCGGGCAATGTGCGCGAACTCGAAAACGCCATGGAGCGCGGAGTCGTCCTCGCCACCAGCCGCACCATCCCCGCCGAGTTGCTGCCGCCATCGCTCACCGGCAGCACCTACTCCGCGAGCCTGCTCGACCACAAGCCCGACGCCAGCCTCTTCGACCTGATGGAGGAGATCGAGCGCCGCATCATCGCCGACCGCCTGGAGCGCTGCCACTGGAACCAGACCGAAGCCGCCGAGTACTTTAAGATTCCCCTCAGCACGCTCAACCAGAAGATCAAACGCCTGAGCGTCGAGATCAAGAAGCGCGGACGTGAGTAGTAGTCTGTGTTCCTCTTGGCGGCGAGGCGGCTACGATCA
>JBEKRW010000363.1:0-3192 GCA_049517595.1 Candidatus Cybelea sp.
AAGGTGCGTTGCCGAGAATGAAGGCGGCGGGACTATCCAGAACCACCGTCGGTGTGTTCGGAGCCAAACCGGTCGGGGTCGAGATCTCGTTATCCTGCGAGGTGCTCGCATGAAATTCGTTCAACAGGTGGGAGGACAACGTGTGTGTCCATCCCACGCTGGCCTGGAAAGTATGCACATAAGCGTTAGCCAGCGTCTGCGTCCCATAATTCCCTACCGTAGGGTCAGTAATGACACCTCCGGGCGAATCGAAATGGTTCAAATTCAGGCTGAAGAACAGGGCATCGCGCGAGGTGGGCTGATAGTCCAGCCGGGGCGTGAGCACCCAATCATTTTCCTTTCTTCCTTTAGTGCCGAGATTGGAGTTGAGTGCGTTCACTGCATTCGCGACTTGCTGGAGATATATCGGATTGCTCGGATCGGGTGCGGTGTCGGACCCTGGGACCGGCAGGGGTCCGTTCGGCGCTGGTAATGTGGTGCCTGCCGGAATTCCGAAATTAGCGCTCAGGAAACTCGGCAAGTTCGCGGGCGTCGTCGCCAACGTCGAATTGATGACGGAAATCGGGTTGTTTCGCAGTTGCTGCTCGTAGTCTACGAAGAACCACAGACGGTTGTGAATGATAGGTCCGCCCACTCCGGCCCCGAATTGCTGCAAAGCATCTTCCGGTTTCGGATTGCCGGCCGCTTTGTCGAGGGCGTCGTTGGCTCCGAACACGGAGTTCCGGTTGTAATAAAATGCGCTGCCGTGGAACGCGTTGCTTCCTGACCGCGTCACAGCATTGACGAATCCCGCTCCACCCCCATAGACGGCCGAGTAAGGACTCACCGAGACTTGAAATTCCTCGATGGCGTCCTCCCCGTAGAGGTAAGGAATGCGATTCCGGCCCACAATGTCGGCGAAGTAATTGTTGGTGGCGTTGCTTCCGTCAACGGTGAAAGCATTGGAGCCATTTCCATTGGCGTATCCCGAGTCCTCACCACCTTGTTGTCCGGCAACGCTCACCAGACCGGTGTCGCCGTCGTAGCTGGTATTCGGCGTCAGCACCATGAAGTCGGTGTACTTGCGTCCGTTGAGCGGTAAGTCCTGGGTGAAGGACCGGTCCAACACGGTACTGGCAGAGGATTCCTCTGGCCGCAGCAGCGGCGTGGTTCCGGCTACTTTAATCGTGTCTCCGCTGGCGCCAACCTGCAGCTTAATGTCGAGCGACGTGGTGTTTCCTACCTGCACGCGAACCAGAGCCTGGGCATCGCGAAAACCCTTGCGAGTTGCCGCGATGGAATAGAACCCCGGCGCGAGCACTGGGAAGCGGTAAAGTCCTGTGTGATTTGTCTCGGCAGACTGGGACACACCGGTCTGCAGGTTCTGCACAGTCAACGACGCTCCCGCCACTACCGCTCCACTTTGGTCGGTAACCCGTCCGCTAAGGGCTCCAGTTAGAACAACGTTCTGAGCTGGTAGTTGAGCCGTGCCTGCTAAGACGAATAATGCGGCGAGAAGCAACCGCGTTGTGAGCGGGCTTGGTGTCGCGCTGAATACACGGGACCTTTTCGTTTTCGAGTTGATTCTCATCGACCCAATCTCGTGTTGCTACTGCCCTGAACGCTGGCAAGAACTTCAAGAGATCTCAAGAGGAGACACTTAACCAGCGACCCTAATGTGCACAAGTTACGGGAAGTTGATGCGGATGTTAATTTTGGGTGAAAAGCAGCTGGCGAAATACGACATGCTCAGCCCTAGGAAGGGGCAACCAAAGTCATTGATCAATCATCTGCCTCAGGAGGGAGGGTGGTCCTTGGTTATTCGGCGCACGTGGAGCAAGACGGAATGGCTGCCCTCGTGTTCAGCCTTCGTGTGTCTAGTGCTGGTTGTTCTTTTGCTGACGCGTGTCGCTCCCGGCAGCTTTCCGGATGTATCCTCGAATGGCCCAACCGTCGACTCCAGCCGGCAGCATGACCCGAAGCCATGCCTTGATAAAGATGAAGCGTATGGCTGCGTCGCAATCGCGGTCTTCTCTCCTGCGATTCCGCTCGTGTTTTCGCCCCTGACGTCGGCATCGGATCCAATCATCTCGCTTGATGCAAGCGGCACTCACTACACTCGCCCTCCTCCACTCGTCTAACTTTCTCCAATTCGTTTGGCTCGGCTGACCTGTACTCCGTTTTAGCAAATGGGTTAACGGCGTTCCGGGTCTCCAGAGAATCGCAAGCCGTTCTGAATTACCAACGAAATCTTGGAGGAATCACACCATGGCTGAAAACAATTCCGAAAACTGGAAGGACCTTTGCAATGCGGCAGTTGAGGCGAAGGATCCCGATGAGTTGTTGCGAATTATTAACCAACTTTGTGAGGCACTCGATCGAGAAAGGCTGGCGAGGCCGGTCTTGCCACCGGCCACTAAGTCGAGCAAGAAGGGATTAAGCACCGCTGCTTCCACGCGCGGTTAAAGTCACCGCGTAGAGCAAGGCGGCTCTTGCATTTCAATAGGCTGCTGGAGCGGCAATTGGTGCAGCACAAACGCGCACGTGCCACTCCAGTCCTCGCTTCATGCTACATTCTCCTCAGCGGATTTCTTCATTCAGCCGAAGCAATGGAACAGCGCCTCATCCTCGTTAATCTCTTGATCAAGCTGGGCGTAGCCGCCGCCGTGGCTAGCGTTCTCGTCCGCTCGGTGGAGTTCAAATCGCTTCTGTTCCGCGAAAGCCGCGCCCTCAAGCACCGGATTTACCTCATCCTCTGGATCGGCGTTCCTATGGCTTTGGGAGTGTGGGTACGCTTCATTCAGACAAGTTTTCTGGCTGGCGATCTATCTTTTGAAACCACGGTGCTGCTCGGAGTTATTGGTGGCCGGTTCACCGGTATGGTGGGAGGCGCACTGCTGGCTCTTCCAGCTCTGTTGCACGGGGAGTGGGCCACTCTTCCCTTCAATCTCATCGTGGGCTTCGTCGCCGGGCAACTTCGCACCCTCACTCCCGACCGCGAAGATATATGGTCGTTCTCTCCCTTTATCGATCTCAGCATCTATCGCATGATCCGCCGCAACTTGCCGACTCCCCGGCTGTTCGACTGGCAGATCATGTTCTTCGTGACCATCGTCGCGCTGCGTTTCGTGCAGACCGAGATATCTCACTTCCTGCCCCAGGCAACGTTCAGCCTCGAAAGTCCAAATCTGTGGGTGGAAGCACTGATCTACG
>JBEKRW010000364.1:0-2606 GCA_049517595.1 Candidatus Cybelea sp.
GACTTTCCCTTGCGCGCGAATATTCCGTTCGACTGGCGTTTATTTCTGTTTGTCGCTTCGATAGCGATGGCTTGCGGGCTTTTCGCCGGGCTGGTGCCGGCCTTGCGCGCTTCGCGCATGGGCTTGAATGAGACTCTGCGGGAAAGTGGACGAAGCCTTACTGGCGGAGCGGGACACAACCGCATTCGCAATTTCCTGGTGGCGGCGCAGGCGGCCGGCTCGCTCGTCGTCCTCGTCATGGCCGGGCTTTTCCTGCGCAGCCTGCAGCAGGCGGAGAAGACGACTCTCGGCTTTACCCCCGACCACGTGTTGAACTTGACCATGGATGTCAGCCAGCTCGCTTATGACCCCCAGCGCGGTGCGAATTTCTACCGGCAGCTCGGCGATCGCGTTCGCGCTCTGCCGGGAGTGGAATCGGCGAGCTTTGCCTACTCGGTCCCGTTCGGTTACTACAGCCTGTGGGACAACGTGTGGAAGGAAGGCCAGGAAGGCATGGTGGCCAGTGAGGTGCCGCGGCTGCCGCGCAATCCAGTGGACAGAGACTACTTCCGGGCGATGGGAATGGAAATCGTTCGTGGACGCGCGATTGGCGAGCAGGACCAGAGCAGTTCGCCGCGCGTGGCGGTGGTCAATGAGACTCTGGCGCGCAAACTTTGGCCGGGGCAAGATCCGCTGGGACATCACTTCCGTTATGGCTCGGCGCAGGCGCAGCCGGTGGAAGTGGTCGGGGTGGCACGAGACAGCAAGTACGTTTGGATCGCGGAAGAACAGCGCGCATATTTTTATGTTCCGATAACCCAGGAATACAACGCCGTGCACGTCTTGCAGGTGCGCACCTCCGTGCCGCCGGAGCTTTTGACGCGCTCGATCGAAGATCAAGTCCACGCACTCGATCCGAATCTGCCCATTTTCGACATCATGAGCATGGAAACAGCACTGCAAAGCGGTAATGGATTGTTCATGTTTCGATTGGCGGCGATTTTCGCGGGAGTGCTCGGCGCGCTCGGGCTTCTGCTGACCGTCAGCGGCGTGTATGGGGTGGTCTCTTACGGCGTGAATCAGCGCACGCACGAGATTGGAATTCGCATGGCGCTTGGAGCGCAGCACCAGGACATAGTCCGTCTGGTAATTCTGCACGGAATCAAGCTGGTTCTGGCGGGACTCGTTTTCGGAATCGCAGCATCTGCCGGCCTGGCGCGAGCTCTCGAAGCATTACTGGTCAATACCGGAGCTCTCGATCCGCTGGCTTACGCAGCTGCGTCGTTGCTTCTGGTTGCCGTGGCGGTGTTGGCGTGCTATCTTCCCGCGCGTCGCGCGATGCGAGTGGACCCGCTGGTCGCCTTGCGCTACGAATAGCCGATTTGTAAACGGGAAGCCATGACGCCGACGAGTGACGATTTCAGGCTCGCGCAGATCGGGCAGATTGCGCAGCCAGTGAAGGACTTGGACCGCGCGGTCACGTTCTATCGCGACATTCTGGGAATGAAGTTCCTGTTTCGCGTGCCCAATCTCGCGTTTTTTGATTGCGCCGGCGTGCGCCTGATGCTCGACGTTCCCGCCGAACCCCACAGCTCCACTCTCTACTTCAAAGTTGACGATCTCGAGCGCGCCTACGAGACACTGGTGTCACGCGGAGTCGCCTTCGAGGCAAAACCGCACCTGATCGCGAAGATGCCGGACCACGAACTGTGGATGGCCTTCTTCCGCGATCCGGAACACAATCTCCTGGCGCTGATGAGCGAAGTGCGCCACTAATCGCGAGGAAATCTAAGCCCCCGCGCTCTTCTCCTTGGACATGGCGTCGAAGGCCTTCTTGGCCTCCGCTTCGATTTCCTGCTGGCTGGGAATGCGCTGGCGAGCGGCAATGGACCATTTGTGGCCGTAGGGATCCACCACTTGGCCGTAGCGATCGCCCCAAAAAGCATCCATGATCGGCATGGTGACGCTGGCGCCGGCGGCGACGGCCTTGTTAAAAACCGCATCCGCATCCGGCGTATAAATGTGCAGCGTCACGCTGCTGCCGCCCATGGAAAGCGGCGAGAGGCAATGGAAGGCGGGAAACTCGTCGCTCAACATGACGATGGAATCGCCGATTTTCATTTCCGCGTGCATCACGTTCTGTTTGTCGTCCTTGTTGACGCCGAGAATTTTCGCTCCGAAAGCGTTTTTATAGAACTCGAGCGCCTCCGAGGCTTTGCGGCAAACGAGCTGCGGGGTAACCGAATGGTATCCTTCTGGGATGGGAGACACTTCTGGTAGTGCCATGACAACCTCCTTAGTTAGGTGATTTCCTTCGGGTATAGGTAGTTTCCTGAAACGCTGCTTCTTTGCCGTCGGTGCCCTTGCTCATGAGCGTGACGACGAACTCGTCGTCATCGACCTGCCGGACTACGGCGTGAAGCGGAACCGCGCCGCTGTGGAGATCCGCGCTCGTGCCGGAGAGGTCGATGGTCTTGCCGCCGTCGTCGCTGGTTCCGGTCATCCGAATCATGGCCGTGGACATGGTGTACATCCAAACCGCTTCGTATTGTTTTGTGACGTTGTTAAACCCGTAGATCCGCAGGCCCGAAACCGGGCGCCCGAAAACCACGTCGTTGTTTTCCTCG
>JBEKRW010000365.1:0-2781 GCA_049517595.1 Candidatus Cybelea sp.
CGCATATGGGCGGCGAGGGCGCCAACTGGATCGGTGAGGCGCCGTTCTCCAACCGCAATCACGTTTTCCAGAATCTGGGCGACGGTACCTACAACCATTCCGGCTACATGGCGATCCGTGCCTCGATCGCTTCCAATACCAACATTACCTACAAGATTCTGTTCAACGACGCAGTCGCGATGACTGGCGGCCAGGCCAATGACGGTGGCCTTACGGTGCCGCAGGTGGCGCGGCAAGTTGCCGCCGAAGGCGCCAAGCGTGTCGTCGTCGTCACCGACGAGCCGGACAAATATCCGTCTGGTACCGCGTGGCCCACCGGTCTCACTATCCACCATCGCGACGACCTCAACGAAGTGCAGAAGTCGCTTGCCGAAATTCCCGGCGTCACGGTGCTGATTTACGATCAGACATGCGCATCGGAAAAACGCCGCCGCCGCAAACGTGGAAAGTTTCCGGACCCCGACAAGCGCGTCATCATCAACGAGTTGGTGTGCGAAGGCTGCGGCGATTGCGGCGTGAAATCTAATTGTGTCTCGGTGCAGCCGCTTGAGACCGAATGGGGCCGCAAGCGCACTATCGACCAGTCAAGCTGCAACAAGGATTTCTCGTGCGTGAAGGGCTTCTGCCCGTCATTCGTGACGGTGCATGGCGCCAAGCTGAAGAAGGGCACCGGCATTGCCGCCGATCACGATCTCGCGCCGCTGCCGGAGCCAAAACTTCCTGCCATCGACCACACCTACAATGTCGTGGTCACCGGTGTCGGTGGCACCGGCGTCGTCACCATCGGCGGCATTCTAGGCATGGCGGCGCACCTCGAGGGCAAGGGCGTTGGCGTCCTGGACATGGCGGGCTTGGCGCAAAAGGGCGGCGCTGTGTTCAGCTACATCCGCTTCGCCGAGAATCCTGAGGCAATTCACGCGATCCGGGTTGCGGCGGGCCGCGCTGATCTTATCCTGGGCGGCGACATTGTTGTTGCCGGTACGCGCAAGATCTTGGCGGCGGTGAAGCCAGGCGCGACCGAAATGATCGTCAACACCGCGGAATTCTTGCCCGGAGATTTTACGCGTAACGCCGACTTCTCGTTGCCGAGCGAGCGGCTGAAGCGGGCCATTCTCGCCGACGCGGGCCGCGACAAGACCCATTTCATCAACGCCAGCGGCATCGCCAACGCGCTGTTCGGCCAATCGATCAGCGCCAACATGTTCATGGTCGGTTATGCCTACCAGCTTGGCGCGATTCCGGTCTCGTCCGCGGCGATCGAGAAAGCGATCGAGCTCAACGGTGAAGCGGTCAAGATGAATCAGGCCGCTTTCCATTGGGGCCGGCGCGCCGTTATTGATCTCGCGGCTGTTGAGAATCTGGCCAAGCCGGCAGCCTCAATTGCCAGCGACGCGCGGCATCTATCGGAGTCGTTCGAGGAAACTGTGCAGCGCCGCGTCCAATTCCTGACGGCCTATCAAAATGCCGCCTATGCGGAACGCTACCGGACTTTGGTCGACAAGGCGAAAGCAGCAGAACAATCACGCGCTCCAGGTTTGCTGATGCGATCGCGCGCTATCTGTTCAAACTGATGGCGTACAAGGACGAGTATGAGGTGGCGCGGCTTTACACCGATGGCGCGTTCCTCAAACAGGTCGAAACCGAATTCGACGGCGACAATCTGCGTTTCGAATTCCATCTGGCGCCGCCGATATTGGCAAAAGTCGATAAGGCCACGGGCGTACCGCGCAAGATGAGTTTTGGCCCATGGATGCTTCCGGCATTCCGGCTATTGGCAAAATTTAAATTCCTGCGCGGCACTGCGGTTGATCCGTTTGGCCGTACGCGGGAACGGCGCACCGAGCGCAAGCTGATCGCCGATTACGAGGCGATGCTCAGCGAGGTGTTGGCAAAACTGACGCCTGAAAATCATCATTTGGCGGTTGGGCTTGCCGTGATACCGGAGAAGATTCGCGGCTTCGGTCACGTCAAGCAGCAGCATCTCGCGACCGCCGAGGCGGATGAGGCTGCGCTGCTCGAGCAGTTCCGCGCCGGCTCACCGGCGCTGCTCAAGGCCGCCGAGTAATTCGATTCGCAATATTCCCGATTTTGCCGCCCGACATTTCAACGGGAATTTTGGGACGGATGCCGAAGAAAGGCGAGTAACAACTCGGCTGTTTTTTCGGGCTGCTCCTGCTGCACCCAATGTCCGGCGCCTTCTACCAGGTGAAATCCCACCATTTGGGTGCAGGCGTTGTTCTGCATGCTTTCTGCCGCACCGGGGGTCTGGTAAGTGCCCCAATCGCTTTTGCCTGCGATATACGTGGACGGCACATCGATGGTGCGCCCCGAGAACGTGTGCATTTCGGCGATACTTTTCGGATCGGTGCCGCGCCGCACGCGGTAGCCTTGCAGGGCTCCTGTAAATTCGGAGCGACTGTACTCGGTCACATATACGCCAACTTCAGCCTCGGTCAGCCATTTGCAATTCGCGATTTCGGCTGCTGACGGCATAAATGGTGCGACATTGGCCGCCATGCCTTTGTCGCGCTCCATCACGTAATAGGTCGGCATTTTACCGAGTTCTTCTGCGGTGCGCGCTTTGAGCGGATGCGGCTTGTTGTTCGTCCAGTCCGCGCTCTTGTAGTGGTAGTAAGCACGGAAGAATGCATGGAGCCCCTGCGGCGCGTGCAGCATGTCGTTGTTGGCGCCCGGCATGCGCTGATAATTCTGATAATATTTCCGCGGCGGATTGAGCTTCGCCAGTTCCATGTCGAATTCGTCGTCGGTCACTGGCGGCCG
>JBEKRW010000366.1:0-3908 GCA_049517595.1 Candidatus Cybelea sp.
TTGAAAACGTCAACTACCATTTGGAGCAAGGCAAGGAGATTGAACGCGCGATCCTGGATGGCGCGCAGCAGATCGTAGTGCCTGCCTTCGTGACGCTACTCTGTTTGTGCATCGTGTTCGTGCCGATGTTTCAACTAGGTGGCGTCGCCGGATACCTGTTCCGGCCGCTGGCTGAAGCCGTCATGTTCGCGCTGATTGGCTCATTCATCCTGTCGCGCACGCTGGTGCCGACCATGGCTAATTATCTCATGCACGGTCAACTCGGCGTCGAGGGCCATGTCGGGCATGGTCCGCCGCCGGCGCGGTCGCGAAATCCGCTGGTGCGCTTCCAGCACGGCTTTGAGATGCGGTTCGAGCGGTTC
Source organism: Candidatus Cybelea sp. (assembly GCA_049517595.1). Classification (GTDB taxonomy): domain Bacteria; phylum Vulcanimicrobiota; class Vulcanimicrobiia; order Vulcanimicrobiales; family Vulcanimicrobiaceae; genus Cybelea. The sequence goes on from JBEKRW010000366.1 coordinate 363, forward strand.
CGCACGCGGTATCGCTCGTTGTTGACATCGGCGCTGGACCGTCCAAAGACCATTATGGTGGGATTTCTCGTTTGTGTCGTGCTGTCGTTCGGGTTGGCGCCGTTTCTGGGCAAGAATTTCTTCCCGGCCGTCGATTCCGGGCAGATCCTGATGCATGTGCGCGCCCAGCCGGGCACGAGAATCGAAGAAACCGCGCGCCTGCTGGAGCAGATCGAGCAGACGGTGCGTGCGACCATTCCACCCGCCCAGCTCGACAACATCGTCGACAATATCGGCCTGCCCTATAGCGGCATCAACATGGCCTACCAGAATACCGGGACGATCGGTCCCGAGGATGGCGACGCTCTGATCAGCCTCAAGGAGGATCACGGTCCCACCGCCGGTTACGTCAAGGCGTTGCGCACCAGTCTTCCGCAGAAATTTCCGGGCACGACCTTCTCGTTCCTGCCTGCCGACATCGTGTCGCAGATCCTGAATTTCGGTCTGCCGGCGCCGATCGACTTGCAGGTCATCGGCAGCAACCAGAAGGCCAACTACGCCTATGCCGCCGATGTGCTCAAGCGCATCCGCCAGGTGCCCGGCATCGCGGACCTGCGGATCCAGCAGATCTACAACTATCCGCAGATCAATGTCGATGTCGACCGAACGCTTGCCGCCGAAGTTGGGCTGACCCAGCGCGACGTGGCCAACAGCCTGCTCGTCACGCTCTCGGGCAGCGGCCAGGTGCAGCCCAATTTCTGGCTCAATACGGAAAACGGCGTGTCCTATCCGATCGTCGCCCAGATGCCGCAATACCGCGTCAACAGCATCTCGGATCTTTCAAACATTCCCATCACATCCTCGTCCGACGAAGCCGGAACGCCTCGATATCTCGGTGGGCTCGCGCAGATCACCCAGGGGCCGAGCCCCGGCGTTGTCTCGCACTACAATGTGCAGCCCGTGATCGATATCTATGGCGACGCCCAGGGGCGCGATCTCGGTGCCATTTCCGACGATATCTCGAAGATTCTGAGCGACACCAAAAAGGACCTGCCGCGTGGCTCCTATGTCAAGGTGCGCGGGCAGGTTCAAACCATGAATGAGGCCTACAGCCAGCTTTATTTCGGCCTGGCCGGCGCCATCGTGCTGATCTACCTGGTGATCGTCGTCAACTTCCAGTCCTGGCTCGACCCCTTCATCATCATCACGGCGCTGCCCGCTGCGCTGGCCGGCATCGTCTGGATGTTGTTCACGACCGGGACCACGCTGTCGGTGCCGGCGCTCACCGGTGCCATCATGTGCATGGGCATCGCCACCGCCAACAGTATCCTGCTGGTCAGCTTCGCCCGCGAGGGAATGGAGAACGGCCTCGACGCCACGGCCGCTGCCCTGGAAGCCGGTTTCACGCGCTTCCGCCCGGTGCTCATGACGGCGCTGGCCATGATCATCGGCATGGTTCCGATGGCACTGGCCATGGGCGAGGGCGGGGAGCAGAATGCCCCGCTCGGCCGTGCGGTGATCGGCGGCCTCGCAGTCGCAACCATTGCGACCCTCTTCTTCGTACCAACCGTCTTCAGTTTCTTACACCGCAACCGTGGCGGCCATCCACCAGCGACTTCTGGTGTGCCATCGGAAGGGCCGAGCCTGTGACCCGGGAGAAATGCCTTGCTTGATACCCATCCGCATGACGTTCAGCCCAAACTGGAAACACCAGAGCGGCAACACGAACCACCGCCGCAGTCGAAAAAGACACGTTGGGTGGCGTCCATAGCCGTGCTGGTCGCGGCCGCCATTGCCGTCGGGGGCATCATGGCGCGCCGGCACGACGAAAGCGAGGTAACGAAATGGACAGTGGAGCAGTCGGTGTCCACCGTCGCCACCTTGAAGCCGAACCAGGGGGTCTCGGGGCAGCAGCTCGTGCTGCCCGGCGACATCGAGGCCTGGTACGAGGCGCCGATCTATGCCCGGGTCAGCGGCTATCTGAAGAATTGGTACTTTGATTTCGGCGCGCATGTTCAGAAAGGGCAACTCCTCGCCGAAATCGATGCACCCGATCTTGACGCCCAACTCGCCGCCGCCAAGGCGAAGCTGGCGTCAGCCGAGGCGCAGGTCAAGGTCCGGGACGCCGAACGCCAATTCGCCGACACCACCTATGCACGATGGCGCGACTCGCCGAAAGGCGTCGTCTCCGAGCAGGAGACCGAATCCAAGAAAGCGGAATCCGGCAGCGCCGTCGCGCGCTACAATGCTTCCATTGCGGATGCCAATGTCAACCAGAGTCAGGTCGATCAACTGACCGCACTCGAAGCCTTCAAACGCATTCTCGCGCCGTTTGACGGCGTTGTGACTGCCCGCAATACCGATGTCGGGGCGCTGATCAACGCCGGCAGCGGCGTGGGCGGCGGCAGCGGACCCCAGCTTTTCCGTGTTGCCGACGTGCACGAGATGCGGGTGTTCGTCCAGGTGCCGCAGGAGATGTCGTCAGGGATGCGCGCCGGGCTGACTGCAGAGCTCGCGTTGCCGCAATATCCGGACAAGACGTTCAAGGCGGTCGTCGCTACCACGGCCGAAGCGATCGCCAAGACCTCGCGTACGCTGCTGGTCGAGCTTCACGCCGACAATGCCGACAATCTGCTGCAGCCAGGCACGTTTGCGCAGGTGCATTTCAACCTGCCCAACAATCCCAGCACGCTGCGTATTCCGACGAGCGCGCTGATCTTTCGCGAAGATGGTGTGCAGGTGGCCATTCTCGGCCCCGACAACAAGGTTGAAATAAAATCGGTAAAGCTTGGCCGCAATCTCGGAACCGAGTTCGAGGTTCTGAGTGGCCTGACTTTATCTGACACGCTGATCAATAGCCCGCCGGATTCGCTGTCTCCAGGCGAAGTCGTCAGGGTCGCAAAAGGCGCCAAACCGGCTCCGGACGAGGAATCCGAATCGAAATAATCCGGAGATTGCTCCGAAGGACAGCTGCAACAGGTCCATATGTTGAAAATCCCGAAAATTCTGAAGTTGCCGATCGTCGTCGCTTGCTAAATGATCGAAGCTGAAAGCACAGTGTCCGCCGAAGGTTTTCTCCATCTTGACTCTGGTTTCCTGGAATAAGTGCATGAGAGTACGAAGTTTACCATGTGCAGTCGCACTTGCCGGCGTGTTGACGGGGTGTGCCGTCGGACCGGAGTATCAGATGCCGGATGCTGCGCTTCCCGTCGGTTTTCTGTCGCAGCCTGTGGTCAAGGAACCGGTCTCCGGCGGCGCCAGTCCCGACCTCTGGCGATGGTGGGCGACATTGCGCGACCCGCAACTGAACGACCTGATCGACCGCGCGATGCAGAACAATCTCGATCTCAAGATCGCGCTCGACCGTTTGCAGCAGGCGAGGTTGCAGCTCGTCGTCCTCGGCAGCCAGGCGCTTCCCGAACTCAATGGCGGCGGCGGAGGTGGCGTCGGCTCCGGGACCGACGAAACCAAGGGCAGGGCCGCGCAGGCGCTGAGGGCCGGGGACAACAGCGGAAATCTCAAGAACATCACCCAGATCGGCGGTCTCGACGCCGAATGGGAGATCGA
>JBEKRW010000367.1:0-2591 GCA_049517595.1 Candidatus Cybelea sp.
GTCAGTCGGTTTGCTAGCGACCGCCCGCGCAACCGCCTGTTGCGGACGCAACAACCGTCCGCGCGGCGCCCGCAACGCGTCCGCCGTCGTATCCGTCGAGTGACGCAACACAGTCCGCAACGATCTTCCGAATCGCGAGCTGCGGCGGGGACTCAGCTCCTGCCGAGCGTCGGACCGGCAGGCGGGGGCATCGCCATCCGAGGGAAGTTCTGAGCGATGAAGCGGTGGGTCTTTTGGGGGGTCTGCGCACTGGCCCTGATTGCCATGGCATGCTCGATACCCGATCTCCCCGCGTTGGAGAGTGCAGACGGAAGCACGGACGGGGGCTCGCAGAACCACGCCGTTCAGGGCGGTTCCACATCGGGTACGAGCGGCACGGGCACCTCGACAAGCACCAGCAGATCGCGCAGTTCGGCGATGACCGGCGGCGTTACTTCCACGAGCACCGGCAACTCAACGATCCCCAGCAGTTCCGCGTCGAGCATTGCCACTACGAGCACGAGAACAGGCACCTCGACGAGCTCCAGTAGCTCAACGAGCAGCAGTTCCGCATCGAGCGGCTCGACGGTGTGTACGCCCACGGGCACGCGGTGCTCGGGCACGGGCGTCGAGACGTGCGGGTCAAACGGCCAATGGGGGACGGCGGTGGCATGCCCCGGGGCGCGCCAAAGCTGCACGGGGCCCTCCGGGTCGGCTTCGTGCACGTGCAACGCCGATTCGACGTGCACGGCGGTGGAGAACGTGTGTCTGACGACGTCCACGTTGGCGACCTGCGCGCAGGACATGTATGGATGCCTTTACGAATCGGAAACGACGTCGTGCACCAACGGTGCATGCAGCGCCGGAGCGTGTTGCACCAACGCGTGCACGATCGGAGCCGATCAGTGCGTGACGGGCGGGCTCGAGACGTGCGCGATGCAATCGAATGGCTGCACCGCATGGGGTAGTCCGGTGGCCTGCCCGGCGGCGACGCCGAATTGCAGCGCCGGAGCTTGCGGCACTCCGCCAAGTTGCCAAGTGAGCGCGGCAGGCACCACGAATTGCGGAGCGGCGAGCGAGAGCTGCTGCATGAGCTTGGAGGTGACGGGGGGAACGTATGACCGGACGTACAACACGGCAGATTCGACGAGCGGGCCTCCGAATGGAGGATGGCCCGACTTGGCGGATCCCGCGACCGTGAGCGGATTCCGGATGGACAAGTATTTGGTGACGGTGGGACGGTTCCGGCAATACGTGAACTACGTGACGGGCGCCGGCGGTGCGCCGCCGGCGAACGGCAGCGGCATCCACACGCACTTGAATTGCGGCCTGGGCCTGGCCAATAGCGGGAGCGCGGGGACGTACGAGATGGGCTGGGAGTCGACGGACTGGAACACTTACATCGCCACGGGGGCTGGCGCAGCGAGCACCTGGAACACGAACCTAAGCTGCGATGCAACCTATGAGACGTGGACGACCACGGCGGGCACTCAGGAGACTCTGCCAATCAACTGCGTGACCTGGTACGAGGCGTACGCGTTCTGCATTTGGGATGGGAGCTTTTTGCCGAGCGAAGCGGAGTGGGAGTACGTGGCGGCGGGCGGAAACGAGCAGCTTGAATATCCGTGGGATTCGACGGATCCGGGCACAGCGAACCAGTACGCGATCTACGGCGATGATAACGGAGATTGTTACTACCCGACTGGCACCTTGGCGTCGTGCATGGGCGTGGCCAACATCGCGCCGGTGGGGACGGCGAGGCAGGGAGCGGGTTACTGGGGTCAGCTGGATATGGCGGGGGAAGTCTGGGAGTGGAACCTGGATTGGTATGCCACGTACGTCAATCCATGCATAAATTGTGCCTATCTCACGACAACTTCCTCCCTGGCGATCCGGGGTGGCGTCTTCGACTACGCCGCGGCGTACTTGCTTCCCCCGTACCGCGTCAGCGGCTACCCGATGGCCCGCAGCTACAACTTCGGCTTTCGGTGCGCCAGGGCGCCGTGACGAGCACGGGAACGTTATTTGCGCGTCTTAATAGTCACCTCATCGCTTGAACCTTGGCTCCTGAACCCTTGATTTCCGATTCCGAATGTCGACGGCGGGTAGTGGCAAGGGAACAGGAGATCTCGGGGGTCCGGGGGAGGAGCCGCCGGGGCTCGAAATCTCGTGGTCGCGCCTGATTTAGGGCGAGTAGTAATAAACCCAAAGCACATCGGTCGACGAAGAGCCCGTGGAGGCGGGCGCGGAAACATATCGCGTCTTTCATAAGTTGGTACTTAGGGATTCGGGATGGCGCGCTACCACACAAGTGCGAGCGGCTCGAGGCCCATAGCGAGACGTCCGCGCTTGCGATCGCGCGCGGGATGGGCGCGGCGAGCGTTGGAATCGAGGAACTTGAGCGCTTCGGCGAGGGCACGACGCAATTGGCGCGGTGAGTCGAGGAGGCCGCGGAGGACATCGTCGAAGTAATGCTTGCCGGACGCGGCGGCTCAATTGGGACGGCGCTTTCAAGTGCGCCAGGCGAAGCCTGGGTGAGGAGGAAGACATGTAAGAGCGGAAACCTCACGTAACCGTCCGCGGGTGAAATTCCCGACCGGCCAAGGCGGGGC
>JBEKRW010000368.1:0-3796 GCA_049517595.1 Candidatus Cybelea sp.
GTCGATTCCGGAGCGGGCTTGACTCGCTTCTTCGCGGGCGGGGAAGCTGCTCCGTTATCTTGCGCTCCGGAGTCGCCCGGCTGCGTAGTTGAGGCATTGTTCGCCGGTTTCACGGCTGTTCCCGCCGCACGACCGTTCGCCGGAGTTGTCGCCTTCGGTTTTACCGTCCCGTAAGTCGCCGTTGTGGGCGATGCATATGCCGCTCCGGCGGGCTTATTCGGAATGGTCGCACCAACGGCTGGCTTGCTGCCTCCGTTTCCCGGAGTCGCAGGATGAGCGGCAGTGCTGCCTGCTGTTGCAGTTCCAGGGCCCGCCGGTGTAGTTCCAGGCGCGGCCGCAGTCCCTGGCTTGGCATTGCCGGCGGCGTCAACTTCAGTCTTGTTGGGAACCGTGGGCAATCGCTCCGCGAGAATGTCGGACGCGCGCAGCGGTCCGAGGTCCTTCGCGTCGGGCATCTTCTCGGTGATCTTGGTGACGACCAGCACCTCTTCCAGTTGATCGAGCCGCGCCGAGGGAATCACACGAATGTTGAGAAACAGGTCCTTGCCGGGCTCGCTGGAGACAACTCTGCCGACAGGCAGGCCTTTGGGGAAGATGCGATCGCCGCCGCTGGTGATGACCTCTTCGCCAGGAACGACCTTCTCGTCGCTCATGATGTATTGCAGCGTGGTTGCGCCGTTGGGAGCGCCCTTCAGAATGCCTTGCAGGCGCGAGTCCTTCAGCGCCGCGCCGACGCCGCTGAACTGATCGTTGATGGGCAGCACCTGCGACGAGTCAGGAAATACCTGCGCGATCTTGCCCACGATGCCGCTTGGGGTAATGACCGCCATATCAACCGTAATGCCATCGTTGGAGCCTTTGTCGATATAGAGCACGCGTGACTGGTCGCTGCCGCTGGTGCCAATGACCTGCGCAGCAATGGTCGAGTCGATGTATTGCTCTTTGAACGCAAGCAGCGATTGGATGCGGCGCGCCATGCGGGCGTCTTCGCTCAGCCGCGCCTCTTCGATCTTCATCTGGCCGATTTCGGCACGGAGTTCGCGGTTTTCCCGCCGCACACCGTGGAGGTAAATGTAGGTGGTCCAAAGATTCCCCACCCACGCCTGGGTGTGGATGACCGCGCTTTCAAGAGGAGTAACGGCGGAGACCGCCCAAAGACGGATGAGGCGGGTTTCGCCCGCGTCGGTGGGGCGGCGCACCTGGAGCGCTAGACCGATGATCTGAGCGAACAGGATGGCCGCCAGCACAATCAGGTTTCTATAGCGGCCTAGAAAGGTATCCATACACTACGCTGCTTGGCGCGCACGGTTATCAAGCGGACGAAAGCAGATCCCTCGCTGCGCTCGTGATGACAACCGGTGCGCTTCGCGTCTTGGCTGCACTCCTGAAAGCCCGAGGCTCGTAGCTCGCAGCTAGTCAATCGATATCTTGCGCAGCAGCTTGAAATCGCTCAACATTTTTCCCGTGCCCAGAACCACGCTGCACAACGGGTCGTCGGCAATCGATACCGGCAGGCCGGTTTCCTCGCGGATGCGCTTGTCCAGGTTCTTCAGCAACGCGCCACCGCCGGTCAACACAATGCCGCGGTCGCTGATGTCGGCCGACAATTCCGGGGGCGTGCGTTCCAGCGCCACGCGGATCGCATTCATAATTGTTGAAACGCACTCGGTCAGCGATTCACGAATCTCGCTGTCATCGATGGTGATTGTCTTGGGCACGCCTTCGATCAGGTTGCGTCCCTTGATCTCCATGGTCAGCGGCCTCTCCAGCGGATAGCCCGAGCCAATCTCGATCTTGATCTGCTCCGCAGTGCGCTCGCCAATCAGCAGGTTGTACTTGCGCTTCAGGTAATTCATGATGGCTTCGTCCATTTGATTACCCGCCATGCGCACCGATCGCGAATACACGATGCCGCTCAGAGAAATGACAGCGATGTCTGTGGTGCCGCCGCCGATATCGACCACCATGTTGCCGCTGGGCTCGGTAATGGGCAACCCCGCGCCAATCGCGGCCACCATCGCCTGCTCCACGAGATGTACTTCGCTGGCCTTGGCGCGATACGCCGAGTCCATGACCGCGCGCTTCTCCACCTGCGTGATCTCCGAAGGCACGCCGATGACAATGCGGGGATGCACCAGCATCTTGCGGTTGTGCGCCTTCTGGATGAAGTAGTTCAGCATCTTCTCGGTGACTTTGAAGTCAGCGATGACGCCGTCTTTCATCGGCTTAATGGCGACGATATTGCCGGGCGTGCGCCCAAGCATCTCCTTGGCCTCTTTGCCCACGGCCTCAACTTCACCAGTGTTTTTGTTGATGGCGACGATGGAGGGTTCGTTCACCACGATGCCCTTGCCGCGTGCATAGACAAGTGTGTTCGCGGTTCCCAAATCGATGGCGAGATCGCTGGAAAACACGCTGAACAACGAGCGCATGTTTCCGAAGCGGGACGAGTTGCTGCTATAAAAGCCGTTGGATGACATTCCGTGCTGGTTCTTTCTAATTTGAAGCGATGCTTACAGTTTATGCCACAAACCGCACGGTCGCACTCAATCTAATGCCTTACCCGGGCAGATTCGAGGGTTGGATTTTGCCAGGTGAAACGCCGGCCAAGGTTTCGGCCCGCGCGCGGTTACGTCCGGATACTGGGCCGCCCATCGTCAGCTAGTGCGCTCGGTTTAGAGTACCACTGGAGCAGGCATTGAATGTCGCATGGGATGGAGCAGTTCTCCATGTCGGCATTCTCTCCCTGCACGGTTGTGGCACTATCGGGCCATTTATTTCAACCTTAGACTACGAAAGTTTTACAACCGCCAGGCCACCTTTGCGCATATACTCTCATAATTCGTTGTGAATATTTTTCCCCATGGGGTGAACTGTGCGAGATCAAGCCAAATCGACCATCCTCTTATTCATTGGAGCTGGAATGCTTTGCTGCGCAGCGGCCACTGCCAGTGCCGCCAGTTCCGCAGCACCAGCTAGTCCCGCAACACAAACCCCGGCTCCGCCGGTCAACCAAGGTTTGCCGATTCAGTATCCCACCGATGTGCTCACGTATCACTACAACGTCTTCCGTCAGGGCCAGACCATGCAGGAAACAACTCTGACACCCAGCAATGTGAACTTCAACACCTTCGGCAAAATCAATTTCTTCACGGTAGATGGCAAAGTCGATGCTCAGCCCCTGTTCGTAAACAAACAATTCATTAGCGGAAGCTTGAACGACACGGTGTATGTGGTCACTGAGAACGACAGCATTTATGCCTTCAGTGCCAACTCCGGCAGGCAATTCTGGCACAGCTCAGCGCTCGGCCAGGGAGAAACCCCCAGCGATGATCATGGCTGTAGCCAGATTGCACCGCAAATTGGCATCACCGACACTCCCGTGATCGACAAGGGCAATGGACCCAACGGAGCAATCTACTTCGTGGCCATGACCAAGGATTCTTCCGGTAACTATCACCAGCGTCTGCATGCGCTAGACCTGATGACGGGGGCTGAATTGTTCGGCGGCCCGACGGAGATCAGCGCTACTTACCCCGGTACGGGTGATGGCAGCCAGAACGGACAAGTCATCTTCGCTCCGGGACAGTTTGCCGAGCGCGCCGGGATTCTGGAGTACGGCACCACCCTCTATATCTCCTTCACGTCGCATTGCGACTCCCGTCCCTACACTGGATGGCTCATGGCTTACAACTCGCGCAGCTTGGCGCAAACCTCAGTCATCGATGTCACGCCCAACGGCAGTAAAGGCGCTATCTGGATGACCGGTGAGGGACTGGCCGCCGACTCGTCAGGG
>JBEKRW010000369.1:0-3806 GCA_049517595.1 Candidatus Cybelea sp.
CGCTGGCCATCGAGGCAAAAGATCACACAACGCACACGCACTTACAGCGCGTCCGGACCTATGCGGTGGAAATCGGCAAGGAGCTTGGCCTATCCGCCGACGAGATCGAGGCCCTGCGCGCGGCCGCGCTTTTGCACGATATCGGCAAGCTAGCTGTTCCGGAGCACATTATCAACAAACCGGGCAAGCTGACGCCGGAAGAGTTCGAAAAGATGAAAGTTCACCCGCTAGTGGGCGCGGAGATTCTGGACCGGGTGGCATTCCCTTATCCCGTAGCTCCGATCGTGCGCTCGCATCACGAGCGGTGGGACGGGTCGGGATATCCCGCGGGCCTGATGAAGGAAGAGATCCCTATTGGCGCCCGAATTCTCTCCGCCGTGGACTGCCTCGACGCGCTCGCCTCCGACCGGCAGTATCGTCCGGCGATCCCACTGGACCAGGCGATGAGCACAGTGAAGGAGAAATCGGGCACATGGTTCGATCCGCAGGTGGTCGAACTGCTGGAACGCCGCTACGTGGAACTTGAGCGAGTCGCGCAATCCAAGGACGCGGGTTTCGTTCCTTCCGGATTTTCGAAAGAGCTTCGGGTCGAGCGTGGTCACGCTCCAGCCGCGGGATTCGAGACGCACGCCGAAAGCGGCCAGGCGGAGTCGGACTTCCTCTCCTCCATTGCCTCGGCGAGGCAGGAAGCGCAGGCCATGTTCGAACTCAGCCAGGATTTGGGCAATTCGCTGAGCTTGAGCGAAACGTTGTCCGTGCTGTCCATGCGGCTGAGAAAGCTGATTCACTACGACTCGATCGCGGTTTTTGTGAACCGCAATGGCTGGCTGCTGCCGGAGTTGGTGAGTGGAGAAAACTTCAAGGTCCTCTCTGCCCTGAAGATTCCAGTGGGCCAGGGGCTGTGCGGCTGGGTGGCGGAAACCAGCAAGCCAATTCTCAATGGGAATCCGCAAGTGGAGCCGGGATATGTGCTCGATCCCAAAAGTGCGCCCATGACTTCCGCGCTTGCCGTTCCCTTGCAAGGACTGAACGGCGTCGTCGGTGTGCTGTCCATGTATCACTCGAATCCTGACGCCTTCACTCCCGATGACTTGCGAATACTGCTGGCGGTCGCTTCCAAAGTGGCGCTCTCGGTGGAGAACGCTCTCAAGTATCAGCAAGCGGAAAGCTCCGCCACCACCGATTACCTGACCGGGTTACCCAATGCCCGTTCTTTGTTCATGCACCTGGCGCAGGAAGTGGCGCGTTGCCGCCGCATGAAAACGTCACTGGCGGTGATGGTGTGCGATATCGACGGACTGAAGAAGGTCAACGATTCCTACGGCCACATCGAGGGAGACAAGCTGTTACGGGAATTCAGCATGCGATTAAAGGAGGCTTGCCGCGGCTACGACTATGTGGCGCGGATGGGAGGCGACGAATTCGTCATCACCACTCCAGGCCTCTCTTCAGCAGCCGCTCTAGAGAAAGCAGAGCGCTTGAATCAAGCCGCCATGGATGCCGGCCGCCGTGTATGCGGTTGCGACATTACCACGTTGAGCGTGGGCAGTTCTTTCTGCCCGGAGGACGGCTATGACGTCGAGGCTCTACTGAGTGAGGCCGACCGGCGAATGTATACGGTCAAGCAGGTTCACCACGACGAGGCCGCTCTGCGCCAGGACGCTCTGGCAAAAAGCGCAGTGGTGAAATGATGCTGAAGGCGAAGCTGCTGAAGGCCAGGATGCTGAAGGCGAAGATTGCCGGGCATGTCCTAACCCTGGCGGCAACCGTTTTGCTTGGAGGCCTGCTTTCGGCCGTGCTGGTGCGTCTGGCGCCAGGGTTCGACGTGGATGAGCGGGAACTGGATCCGCATTTGAGCGCTCAGAGCGTGCAGGCTCTGCGCGCTGCCCGGGAGCAAGATCAAAATATATTTCGGTTTTATTTGTCGTATATGAACCGGGTTGCTCACGGCGATCTGGGAAAGTCTTTCAGCCTGGGTCAGCCTGTACGTACGCTGCTGCGCGACCGCGCACCGACAACTCTGCGGTTGCTGGCACTTGGACTAGCGATGGCTTGGGTCGCAGCTCTGGCTTTGGCGTTGAGCGCGGCTTGGTTGAAAGCCTCAATCTTCGACGCTGCGAGCACACTGTTGAGCGCCGCGCTGCTTTGCCTTCCCGCAGCGGTTCTCGCGTTGCTTTCGGTGCTCTGGAATATCTCCGGCTCTCTGGCAATCGCGCTCATAGTCTTCCCGCGCATCTACCGCTATTCACGAAACCTTCTGACGAGATCGTACTCATTGCCCCACATCGTGACCGCCAGGGCCAAAGGATTGGGAGAAGCTCGCATTCTCTTGTGGCATGCCATCCCAGGAATCGCGCCCCAGTTGCTCGCGCTTGCCGGAGTTTCGGTGAGCATGGCCGTCGGCGCGGCCATTCCCGTGGAGGCTCTGTGTGGATTGCCCGGCGTTGGACAGCTCGCCTGGCAGGCCGCGTTGGGGCGTGATTTGCCGCTGTTGGTCAACATCACCATCCTAGTGACGCTAGTAACCTTGCTGGCAAACTCCGGAGCAGATGTAATCGGTCAGGTGTTCCGGAGCCAGGAATCATGAATCTCTGGCAGAAGCTGGCGTCTGCGCTGTTGGCAGGCGTGCTCTGTGCTGCCGCGACTGCGAGCTGGCTGGCTCCTCGGGGATACGCAGGGCAGGATCGGGAAGCGATCAGCGAGCCTCCCTCTCGCGCACACTGGCTCGGAACCGATGAACTGGGGCGTGACCGGTTTGCCCGAGTGTTGTACGGAACCAGGATCTCGCTGTTGCTGGCTCCGGCGGCTGCGCTGCTCTCCACACTGATGGCGGCTGTGATCGGCGGCCTGGCAGGCTATTTAGGCGGGACTTGGGCAAGGATGGCGATGGCGGTGACGGATTTATTTCTGTCGCTGCCGTGGTTATTTCTACTGATTACTGCGCGCGCACTAATGCCGTTGAATGTGTCGCCTTTGTTTTCGGTGGTGGTGACTTTTCTGTTGTTGGGACTTCTGGGTTGGACAACGGCCGCGCGCGTACTTTGCGCGTCGGCGGCTTCGCTTCGCTCGGCTGATTTTGTACGGCAGGCGCGGGCCGTCGGGGTCAGCGGGCAACGCTTGTTCTGGATTCATGTCTTGCCGAATTTGAAGCCAGTGCTGTTTGCCCAGTTTTGGATTTCGATTCCGGTTTTCATTTTGAGTGAGGCGAACCTGGGCATTCTCGGACTTGGCGTGGCCGAGCCCATGCCTTCCTGGGGAAGTTTGCTGAAGGAACTGGAAGGATTGGTTTCCGTCGGCGAAGAACCGTGGAAGTTTGTGCCTCTGGCGCTTTTAGTTTTGGTCGTGATGTCGTTCCAGTCTCTGCTGGCGAGGCAGGAAGAGATGACTGCATAAAGTCGGTTGCATAAAGAAGTGAACAAAATGAAAAAAGCATGCGCGCAAGCGATAGCAGTTGCCTCGATATGCATAGCCTTTCTGGCGACGCTTGCCATGGCTCAAACGGGCGGCGAACTCAGGTTTTGCCTGCGCATGGAGCCGAAGACGTTCGATCCCTTGAAGGTGGAAGACGAAGCCTCTGTCCAGGTTCGTTATCTGACCGGCGGAACGTTGGTTCGCATCAACCGCCAGACGCAAGAGCTCGAGCCCGAATTGGCGTTGGCGTGGAAGGTTTCGAAAGATGGACGTCAGATCAGCTTTCGGCTGCGCAGCGGAATTTCATTTTCCGACGGAACACCTTTTTCCGCCACAGACGTGGCCTACACGAGGCCGCAGCTGATGGACCCGGCCTTGCATTCGCCTACCGGGGA
>JBEKRW010000370.1:0-3277 GCA_049517595.1 Candidatus Cybelea sp.
CGGTGGGACAATTGATCCATCCTTTTCATATCGCAGCGCTGCGTCGCTACTATCGTCATCAACTGCGCACGGGAAAACTGCATTTCGGCGATAGCCAAAGTCCACTGCGTTATGTCTCTTACAACGATCCTGTAATCCGCTTCTTTCATCAGCAATTGACCACCGCAATGACGGCGTTTGCCGGTGAACCGGTAAAACCTTCCTATGTGTATCTGGCTTCTTATAAAGAAGGGGCCATCCTTGAGGAGCACACCGACCGCGTGCAATGCGACTTCAGCGTGACTCTGTGCCTCGACTACTCACCCGATCCGCGCGCAACAACTCCGTGGCCGCTTTATCTTCACAAGAAATCCGGCAAGGTGACAGTCTTTCAGGCCATCGGCGATGCCTTGCTCTACCGCGGCTGCCAAATACCCCACTCGCGCGAGGCCCTGCCCGAAGGGCATACGTCTACTTCAATCTTCTTCCATTACGTGCGGGAGGACTTCAAGGGCAGCCTGGGTTAGAAGCCGCTGCCGATCTAAAGATCGACAACTCACTTCTTTAGGCTATAATTGCGCGCACTGATGGCAATCGCCTCTGGCACGAAACTTGGGCCCTACGAAATCCTGTCGCCGCTGGGCGCGGGCGGGATGGGTGAAGTGTACCGCGCACGCGATACCCGCCTCGACCGCGACGTGGCCATCAAAGTTCTCTCCGGACATTTCGTTTCCACTCCGAGTTTGAAAGAGCGCTTTGACCGCGAAGCGCGCACTATTTCGCAGCTCTCTCATCCCAACATCTGCCGTCTGTACGATGTTGGTTCGCAGGATGGATCCGACTATCTGGTGATGGAATGTCTGGAGGGCGAAACCCTGGCCGATCGCCTGGTGCGGGGACCGCTGCCCATCGAAGAAGTGTTGCGCTACGGCGCCCAGATCGCCGATGCGCTCGATAAGGCGCACCAGCAGGGAGTGATCCATCGCGACCTGAAGCCCGGCAACATTATGTTGACGAAAGCTGGCGCGAAGGTGCTGGATTTCGGGCTGGCCAAGCAGGCGCAAGCGAACAACGCCAGCGCCAGCGTCCTCACCGCAATGACCGCGGGGAAGCCGCTCACGGTTGAAGGAACGATCGTCGGCACGTATCAGTACATGGCGCCGGAACAGATTGAAGGATCTGAGGCCGACACGCGTTCTGACATCTTTGCGCTTGGATGCGTGCTCTACGAAATGGCCACCGGAAAGCGCGCGTTTGCAGGCAAGACCCAGGCCAGCGTGATCGCTTCCATTCTGGCGACCGATCCGCCGCTGCTGTCGCGAGTCGCACCTATGACCCCACCAGCACTGGAGCGATTGGTGCGGTCCTGCATGGCCAAGGAGCGCGAAGAACGTATCCAGAGTGCGCACGATGTGAAGCTGCAACTGGAGTGGATTGCCGAGGCCGGCTCGCAAGCGGGCATTCCCGCACCTGTCGTGGCAAGGCGGCGGATCTCGCAGAAGTTGGCATGGATTGTGGCGGGCGTGGCCGCCGCGCTGGCTATCGCGTTTGCGATTGGATTTGTTTTGCGCGCACCTGTACCTGCCAAGCCACTGCGAGTCAGCATTCTGCCACCGGCGCAACACGATTTCGATCCGCTCAGCGTTGCGATTTCTCCCGACGGCACCAAGCTGGCGTTTGTGGCGAGCGGCACCGGAACCTCGGCCCAACTTTGGGTGCGTCCTCTGGATTCGACTGCGGCCCAGCCGTTGGCGGGGACCGAAGACGCGGTTTTTCCCTTCTGGTCGCCGGATAGCCGCAGCCTGGGATTCTTTGCGCAAGGAAAGCTCCGCGTCATCGACGCCAGCGGCGGCGCTGTCCAAACTCTGGCGGATGCTCCCCAATCGCGCGGCGGTGCATGGGGCGCGGACGGCACAATTTTGTTTACTCCTGACGCCACGTCCGCGCTGCTTCGCATTCCCGCAGCGGGCGGAAGCCCAACCCGAGCGATCGGCCAGGAGAAGGCGGCGGCAGGCATCGGTTCCCCACGCTGGCCTGTGTTTCTGCCCGACGGGAAGCATTTCCTCTTTTTTCAATTCGCACCCGACAGTGAAGGAGGGGCGAATATCCATCTGGCGGCGCTGGATTCACAGCAGGACACAGTCCTGGTGGGATCGGATTATCGCGCGCAATATGCCAATGGACATTTAGTGTTCGTCCACGGCGGCAACCTGATGACCCAGGCTTTCGACGAGAAGAAATTGAAGTTGACTGGAAATCCCGTCCCGATTGCCGAGCAGATTCGTGGCGAAAATCGCGGTGCGGCCGCGTTCTCGCTCTCGAATGAAGGCAAGTTGATTTTTGCTGGGGGACAGGCGACTGCTCTCGACCTGGCATGGTACGACCGTAGCGGGAAGAAGAGCGACGTCATCGACACCGGAACCTTTCAGGATGCGCACATTTCGCCCGACGGGAAGAAAGTTTCGGCGGCGCGGGCCGACGCTGGTGGACACCTGGAGATCTACATTTACGATCTAGAGCGCGGCACCAAGTCGCAATTCAGCTTCTCGCAGTCCAGAGATGACGATCCCGTCTGGTCGCCCGATGGGAGCACGATTGTTTTCGACTCCGCGCGCAACGGAAAGATCGACCTTTATACCCGGCCAGCCAGTGGCGCTCGCCAGGAAGAGTTGCTGTATCACGACGATTTAGACAAGTACCCCAGCAGCTGGTCCTCGGATGGAAAATACATCGTCTACGAAACCATAGACCGCGCCCACGCCTCTCACTTCGACGCCTGGGTCATGCCGATGTTCGGGGATCGCAAGCCCTATCCATTTCTTCAGGAAAAATACAACGTCCGATACCCCACGTTTTCGCCAGACACAAAATGGCTTGCCTTTACTTCGTTCGAAGCCGGGCACAGCCAGGTTTACGTCGTGGCTTTCCCCAAACCCGGCGGCAGGTTTCTGGTGGGAGACGGATCGTTCCCGGCTTGGAGCAGCAAAGGCAACGAGATTCTTTATATGGATGACCACTCTCACATTGCCTCGGTATCAGTGACTCCGCACGGCGATAGCGTGGAACTGGGTAAACCCCAATCTCTTTTTCCCGCACAGCCAAGCAACTTCGAGGCCACGGCTGACGGCAAGCGCCTGCTCTTGATGCAAGCGCCAGTGCAGAACTCGGCGAGCCTCACGCTGATTGTGAACTGGCTGCAGGAACTGAAGAAGTAGAAGCTGCGCAATCTGTTCCCAACTTTTGTCATCCTGAGCGTAGCGAAGGACCCCTGCTCCGCCTGGATGACTCGGTTGCGTCA
>JBEKRW010000371.1:0-2861 GCA_049517595.1 Candidatus Cybelea sp.
CAGCGCCATCAACGCGCCGATGCAGGGCAGCGCGGCGGACATCATCAAACGCGCTATGATCACAGTGGATCAATGGTGCCAGGATGAAGGCGTGCCGGCGCGACTCATCATGCAGGTACACGACGAGCTGGTGCTGGAAGTGCGTACGGATTTCGTGGCCGAGGCCACGCTCGCAGTCGGCGCACGCATGGCGGCGGCCGCGCAACTGGCCGTGCCGCTCAAAGTCGAGCTCGGCAGCGGCTCGAACTGGGATGAGGCGCATTGATTGAACTTCGCTGCGCTCCAGGCGATCACACAACAGGCAACAGCTCGAGGTGCACATGTCATACAAACCAGGAGTGGCCTTGCTGGCTTTGGTATGGCTCGGCGCCGCCGGCTCCAGCCACGCCGACACGGGCTTCTACATCGGCGGCTCGCTCGGCGATTCCATGCAGCAATTCGATGCCGACACCTTCGATGTGCGCTCCACCACGACCGGCTACAAATTCGCCGCCGGCTGGCGGCCGCTGAGCGTGCTGGCCGCGGAGCTGGACTACACCAATTTCGGCCGCGCTTATGGCGGCGTTAACTATGCCGATACCGACGGGGTCGGTCTGTTCGCGCTCGGCTTCCTGCCGATTCCGGTGGTGGATCTGTACGGCAAGCTCGGGCTCGTGGACTGGCGCACCAATGCGCAATCACCCTTCTATGGATTCCACCGCACCGGCACGGATGTGGGCTATGGCTTGGGTGCCGGCACGAGCTGGGGCAGCATCGGCGCGCGCATCGAGTATGAGCGCTATGAAGTCCAGCATGCGACCGACATGGGTCTGGCTTCGGTCGGATTGATCTGGACATTTTTTTAGCTCAGCAAACAGGCGTTGCCAGAGCGCATGTTTAAGCAATGCTTGAAGACTGTTAAGAAATGCGCGCGGAAATGAACTTGAAATTAAATAAATTTAATTCACCAATCATGCTTGAACTTTCACAACTGAGCGCACACTAACTCAGCGAGTGCATTGCACTCCCCGCTTCCCTCCCTAGGCGGGTCTAAGTCCGACGCGTAGAGACCCGCGCCGGATTTGCTCTGGCCCCGATAGTCACCCCAAAGGACTATCGGGGCTTTCTTTTTTCAGCCAGGCGTCGAGCTGCGCACGCGCTGTCTGCAGGCCAAGGCCGCTGCGTGCGGAGAACAATTGGGCCGATCCGATGCCCTGCAGGTGCGCGAGGGTCTCACGCAGCAATGGCTCGCTGCGGGCCTGCGGCAGCTGATCGGCTTTCGAGAGCAGCACATGCACGGGCCGGGCGATGCGGCGTGCCCATGAGAGCAACTGCTCGTCGCTGTCCATGATGCCGCGACGTGCATCGACCACGAGCAACAGGCCGCGCAGCGACTGGCGTGGCGCCAGCGCCTCGATCAGCTCGCCCCACTGCTCGCGTTCGGCGCGCGGCCCCTGCGCGTAGCCGTATCCGGGCAGATCGATCAGGCGTGCGCCGGCCGCGAGCTCGAAGAAATTCACCAGCCGCGTGCGGCCGGGCGTCTTGCTGGTGCGCGCGAGACTGCGGCGCGCGCTGATCACGTTGATCGCGGAGGACTTGCCCGAGTTGGAACGGCCGACGATTGCGACTTCGGCCCCGACATCGGGCGGAAACTGGGCGGCGGCGGCCGCACTGAGCAGAAAACGAGCTTCCGGGTAAGCGCTCAAGCGCGTGCTCGTCGCCGCGCGACGCGCCAGCGGGCGCCGCCAGGGTGAATAATCGCGCCGATCTGTAGTGTACAATTCATGGATCCCATGGCCCTGCGCCTGCAAAATACAAAAGCCGCCTGCCGAACGGAGCTTCAGTGCGTATGAGTCGAATGAGCCTGTGGGTTGGTTTTGTCCTGTGTCTCTGCGCCGCACCATTATCGCTGGCCGAAGGCTCAGCGGAAGCCGGCGCCGCGAAAAGCGCAACCTGCGCGGCCTGTCATGGCCCCAACGGCAATAGCGCCAACCCGTTGTGGCCATCGCTGGCCGGGCAGAATGCGGCCTACCTCAGCGCGCAGCTCAAGGGCTTTCGCTCCAGCATCCGCGTCAACAGCCAGGGCGTGATGACCGGCATCGCAACCCCGCTGAGTGATCAGGATATCGAGGATCTGGCGCTCTATTATTCGCAGCAGACGCCGGCGGGTCTGGAGGCCGATCCGTCCACCTGGAAGAGCGGCGATAAGCTCTATCGCGGCGGCGACCGCGGGCGCAAGATTCCGGCCTGCGTGGCCTGTCATGGGCCGGTTGGGCTGGGAAACCCGGAGGCGGGCTGGCCGGCGCTGCGCGCGCAGCACGCCGAGTACGTCGCCAAGCAGCTCAGCGATTACGCGGCTGGACAACGCTACACACGCAACAGCAAGGGCGAGAGCCAGGGCGGCAGCGATGCGCTCATCATGGATACGATCGCCGCGCAATTGTCGAGCGACGACATGCATAGTGTGGCCTCCTACGTGCAGGGCATGCGCTAGTCGATGAGGCAGTCCCTCGCATTGATGCTGCTGGTGATGAGTCTGGCGGCCTGCGCGCGCGAGAACCCCGCCACGCCGGCAGCGGGTAGCGCGAGGCCGAATCCACCCCCCGCCAGCTCAGCCGCCGCGCCGCCCCCGACGACGCCGGCCGCTGCACAGAGCTCGGGGGATCTGACAGCGGCAGCAGTCACACAGCAGGAAGGCCGCGACCTGGCTGCAGCGGCCGACACCGGCTCGAGCTCGCTCGAGCGCATTGCGACGCTGCCCAATGAAGGTCAATTGCCTGCAGGCAAATGGGTCCCGGGCACAAACTACAAGGTGATCGCGCCGGCTCAGCCCACTGATGCGAGTCCCGGCAAGGTCGAGGTCATCGAGATGTTCTGGTATG
>JBEKRW010000372.1:0-3152 GCA_049517595.1 Candidatus Cybelea sp.
ACGCCCGCACTGGCCTCCGGTCGGCTCAAAGACCGGGAGACCCAGCAGTTCGGTAAGCGCCAGCGATGACATCGCTCTGAGAGAATACCCAACTGCGGAGCAGGAAGCCAGAAGGCTTTTGCGTGTTCTTACGGGGCGCGGTGTCTAATCAGGGTTGGCGTATCGCAGGAGAGCAAAATCGGAGCATATAATCCGCGCGTTGACATTTCCACAGCAGCAAGGCAAACTACCCAATCTGCTGATCGGGGGCTTTTGGCTCGCGCGAAGCGAAGGCGCTCCGTGGCCGGCTCGGGAGAGCGGAGTTTTTGGGTGCGATGTTTCGGGTCCCACGGCTTTGGGTTTGCGGGGCTGGTTCACAGACATTTTGCCATGACCGAACTGCGGGTCTCCTATACGCTTGATTCGACGCTGGAGACCGTCGATAGCGCCGAGCAAACCGCCAGCCGCATCGCGGCGGAAAGCGGATTCGATGAGGATGTCGTCATGCAGATTTCCATGGCGGTGCGTGAAGCCGCGGTAAATGCCGTGCTGCATGGCAACGCTTATGATCCAGAGAAGAAGGTTAAACTCGAATTTGAACGAACTGGCAATGACCTGGTCATCACTATTCGCGACCAGGGCAAAGGGTTAGATCTGGCCAAGATTCCCGATCCGTTGGCTCCGGAGAATCTTTTGAAGACTTCGGGACGGGGAATTTTTTTAATCCGCTCGTTCATGGACGAGGTGCAGATTCACCCGTCCCAGACGGGCACCGAAATTAAACTCGTAAAGCACGTTCACGGACCATCCGGGGACGTTAAGGAGGCTTCTCAGTGAGCATGAAGACCAGTACTCGTCAGGTTGATGGCGTCACCATCGTGGATTGCAGTGGCCGTATCACGCTCGGCGAAGGCAGCGTGATTCTGCGGGACACGGTGCGCGAGCTGCTTTCCAAGGGCCAGAAAAAGATTCTGCTCAACCTCGGCGACGTGACTTATATAGACAGCTCGGGCATTGGCGAGCTGGTCAGCGCCTTTACCACGGTTCGCAACCAGGGCGGCGAACTCAAACTGCTGAACCTGACGAAGAAAGTGCACGACTTGCTGCAGATCACCAAGCTCTACACCGTCTTCGACGTGCGCGATGACGAAGCCAGCGCGGTGAAGTCGTTTAATTAAAGAGATTCCATTCTTCATTTATGGGCGACGGGGGCCGGCCCATTCGAGACCAGCCCTTTGTCCGCCTTTTTCTGTTTTGGGAACGTCTGCGGTTTTTCATTGCTGATTCCGTCTCAACTTCAGGTGCGCGCCCTACAATTGTTAAGTGCGGGATGCTCTTGCTTTACTCGTTTCCCTAATCCGGCTTCGCGATAGATTCGATCGGCTGCCGATCGGCGGCGTCTTAGTCACTTTGCTTTTGTGTGCATCCTTCGCTGGGGCAGATTGCATTCCCATTGCTGAGGCACGGCAGCACATCGGGGAGGACCAATGCGTCACTGGCAAAGTTTTTCGGGTGAAGCATGCCGGGCGGGGCGTGACGCTTTTTGATTTCTGCCAGGATTCCATGGTGTGTCCATTCACGGTCGTGGTTTTTCCCCATGATCTAAAGCGCATCGGGGATGTAAGCCAGTTGCAGAATCAGGTGATCGAGGTCCACGGTCCGGTGAAAGAGTACGACGGACGAGCGGAGATTGTTCTCCAGCAATTGCGGCAGCTCGGCGGAGAAGGTCTGCGGATTCCGAAGCTGCCCAAGAATTACGACGTAGAAAATAAAGGCCACTATAGCGCGGGATCGTTTAGCCTGCCCAAGCCCGCGTATGCAACTCACAAGAAGAAGCAGCCGGCGAAGGTTCCGATCGACATTCCGCAGGATGGCGATTCCATCGACAGCCCTTCGCCTCTGCAATAGTTAGCGACCTCACTAACAAACTTGTCGATCCGCTAAGGTGTGAACTCGAAGACGGTACCTTGGCCTTCGGTGCCGCCGTAGTAGGTTGTGCCGTACATATTGCCTGAGGCATCAAGAACTAAGCCGGCGAAGGGATTGGCCCCGTCGACGCCGCCGAGGAAGGAATACACAACTAAATACTTCCACTTCCCATCCGCTTCGCGGGTCAACTCGAACAGCGTCCCATACCCGTTAGTGCCGCCCACGTAGGTCGTGCCGTAAAGCTTGCCAGCGCCATCGAAAATCAGGCCGGCCGTAGAACCGAAGTTATATAGGAGCTTTTCCGTCCAGCCGCCGCCCGTTTTCGGCATCAACTCAAATATTGAGACTTCCGTTGGACCATACAGATTGCCTAAGGCGTCGAAGATCAGGCTGGCGGAAGGGTTTTTCCCGTCTTTACCGTTGAAGCTGTGCAGCACTTTCTCCACCCATTTTCCGCCTGCTTCAGGCGTCAACTCAAACACCGTGCCTGCGCCGTCAACCCCACCATAGAAAGTCGTGCCGTAGAGGTTCCCGGCGGTATCGATGATCAGGCTAGCGTATGGAGAGGCTCCGTCCTTGCCTTGGCCGAAACTATGCAATACCTTCTCGGTCCGGCCACTGCTCGCCTTCGGTGTCAGCTCGAATACCGTACCCGAGGAACCGGTTCCACCCTTATAAGTCGTGCCGTAGAGATTTCCGGAGCCATCCAGCGTCAGTCCGGCGTTAGGAAACATCCCGTCCTCGCTGCGGCTCCCGAAGGCATACAGTAGTTTCTCGGTCCAGCCGGCAGTTGCTTCGGGTGTCAACTCGAATACTGTGCCGGAGAGGTGGACTCCGCCTGAGTAAGTCGTGCCGTAGAGATTGCCGCTGGAATCGAAGATCAGGTTTGCCAAGGGATAGGCGCCGTCCGCGCCGCCTTTGAAATTATGCAGAATCCTTTCGGTCCAGCGTCCGCCTGTTTTGCGCATCAGCTCAAAAACGGTACCCTCGTTATAAGCGCCGCCTCCGCTGGTCGTGCCATAAAGATTGCCGGCGTTATCGAGAATCAAGCCAGCCCGCGGATAAGCCCCGCCCGCGGCGTTGAAGCTATACAGCTGTTTTTCTTTTTGCGCGACCGCGCGCGTGCTCGTAGCGAGGAGGGTTACCGTAAAGATCGCCAGAGTCGCTATGAATGCGCTGGAAGATCTGTTGGCCTGCATGGGGAGTCTCCTTAGAACCCAAGGATCGATTCCATCCTTGTCATT
>JBEKRW010000373.1:0-3300 GCA_049517595.1 Candidatus Cybelea sp.
CGTGTTTTGTTCTCCTGGTCGACTGTGGTGGGGCGTATCGCATCGCGATGCTGCGACGCCCTGTACCCACGACAAATCGATGGAGACCGAAAATGTTCACCCACGAATTCGCGCTTTTTCTGCTGCATTTGGGCATAGCGATCACGTACCTGCTGACTGTGCTGAAATGATCGCTTGTCAAGCGACATTCAAATCTGGTCCGGTGACGACATCCAAATCTGGGCCACCCCGGTTGCAACGATCGGCCAGGTCCGCGCGCTGGCGGGCTTGTCCAGGTAGTCCACAGGCAGAGAGGCCCGGCGCGCCGCGGAGCGCCCCCAAGAGGCAGGCGGAGCGGCGCGCCGGGCCTCTCTGCCTGTGGACCCACCTGGGCAAGCGTCGCACGGACCGCACCGGCGCGCGCCTGGCCGTGCTAATCGCGGCCGAAGCCGCGCGGCGGGCGGATGGCGATGATCTCGTCCAGGTCGAGATCGACGATGGCCTGCAACGCTTCGCCGGTTGGGGTATCGCGGGTGGCCTCGGGCAGCGCCTCCAGCCAAGCGGCATATGCGGCTTGCAGCGCCACCAAGGCGCCCACCGTCGCGTCCCACTGCTGCGCCCGCGACATGGCCCGGGTCCTGCTGGGCGGTGCCTGGCGAGGTGGCGTCGTGGTGTCCGTTGTGCTGGCAAGGCGCGCCCGATAGCGCGCCTGGCGCTCGGCGCCGGTCAGTGCCTGGTCGCCTTCTGGCTTGCGTCCCATGGCCGGGGTTCCCTTTGTATTCCGTTACGTGACGATATGGCCGGGTCACGCCGCCGGCCCCGCCGCGCCGATCAGCCCGGCGCGGCGCTTCTCGCGCAGCCGGAAGCTGTCGCCGCGAATGGTCACGACGTGGCTGTGGTGCAGCAGCCGGTCGAGGATGGCGGTGGCCACCACCGGATCGCCGAACACCGTGCCCCACTCGGCCACCGAGCGATTGGAGGTCAGCAGCAGGCTGCCGCGCTCGTAGCGGCGCGAGACCAGTTGAAAGAACAGATGCGCGGCGTTCGGATCGAACGGCAGGTAGCCAAGCTCATCGACGATCAGCAGCTTGGGCTTGGCATAGAACGCCAGCCGCTCCTCCAGCCGGCCCTCGGCATGCGCCCTGGCCAGCCCTGCCACCAAGGCCGGAGCGGTCATGAACAGGACGGAGTAGCCCTCGCGGATCGCGGCGCGGCCCAGCGCGATCGCCAGGTGCGTCTTGCCGACGCCGGGCGGACCCAGCAGCAGCAAGGCATCGCCGTGCGCCACCCAGCGGCAGGCGGCGAGCTCGCGGATCTGCCGCGGATCGATCGAGGGCTGGGCGGCGAAGTCGAACCCATCCAGCTCGCGCACCGTGGGGAAGTGCGCGATCTTGCTCGCCATCTCGATGCGGCGGTCCTCGCGGCGGGCGATCTCGCGCTCGCACAGGAAGCCAACCGCTTCGCGCAGGGTCAACTCCTTGCGCGCGGCCTCGTCGAGCAGGCTGTCCAACTGGTCGCGGATCGCGGTCAGCCGCAGCCGGCTCAGCCAAGCGGTCAGCGTGGCATGATCGGGCACCATCACCAGCCTCCCCCGACCGCCTGCTCGTATTCCGCCAACGGCCGCAGCAGCGCCGGGGCCGGCATGGCTGCGGCCGGCTCTGCCATCTGCGCCGGCCGCGTCAGGCCGGGCATGCCATGGTAGTGCGACGGCTCGATCACCCGCTGCCGGCGACCGGCGACTTCGGCATGCGCGGCAACCTCCGTGCCGTCGTGCTGGATCGCCACGCGCCCGCCACTGGCAATCACCGCCACGCGCTGGCCGATCAGCCGCCACGGCACGCTGTAGCTGTTGGTGTCCAGTTCGATGCTGCCTTCCGAGCCGACCATCCGCACCAGTTCGCGCACCTGCTGGAACGGTGGACGGCCGTTCAGCGGACGCAACGTGGCGGCTTCGTCACGCTCAAAGCGGATACGCGGGGCCTCCTCGGTGGTGCCGTGGCGCCGCAGATCGGCCACCTCGCGCCTCCAGCGCTCAAGATGCGCCTCCAGCGCCGCCCAACTGTCGAAGCTGTGGCCGGCCAGCGCGTTGCGCTTCACGTATTTGACGCCGCTTTCGTCCTTGCCCTTGGTCCGCGCCCGATACGGTGCACAGGCGCGCGGGGTGAAGTCCCAATACCGGGCAAACGCTGCCAGCCGCGCGTTGAACCGCACCTCGCGGGTGGCCGGGTCGTGGTGGTCCACCAGCGCCCGCGCATTGTCCAGCAGCACTTCCCGTGCCACCCCGCCGAAGTGGCGGAACGCCGCTTCCAGGCCGGCCAGCCACGCCGACTGCCGCTCGTGGCGGAACGGCTGCACATGCAGCAGACGCGAGTAGCCGAGCGTGGCAACGAACAGGAACACCGGCACCGTCACGCCGCCGATCGCCACACGCTTCTGGCCGAAATCGATCTGCAACTGACGCCCCGGCGGCGTCTCGAACCGCAGTGTCGCCCGGGCTTGCGCTGCGAGTTCGGCGCGGAATGGCGCCACCGCACGCTCCAGCGTGCGCAGCGACACCACGATCCCGCGTTCCCGCGCCAGGTCCTGGCGCACGACATCGGCATTGCCGTGGTGGCGGATCAACCGCTCGCGCAGCCATGCGGTCTCGCCGGCCAGCTTCGAGCGACGCCCACGGCGCCGGTAGCCATGCCACTCACCCGCGGCCAGGTAGTGCTGCACCGTCGTCCGGCTACAGCCAAGCTCGCGCGCGATCCGCCGCGTCCCCCAACCAATCTCATGCAGCCCAAGCATCGCTGCCACTGCCTCCGGCGTCTCCACCAGCGCCCCCCGCGGTTGTGCCAACCGCGGCGAGTCTGCCGTTTCATGCGACACGTCCATCCCAGTCCCTCCTCAAGGGGGGACCAGATTTCACTGTCGCCACCGGACCAGTTTTCACTGTCGCCTGACAGCCGGGCGCAACGCAATCCCGGCCCGGGCAGCGCCTGCCGCACCGATACCGATCATGCTGCCAAGGGACTGGCTGAGGAGTTGCCTCGGGGATCCAGACGCCTTCTCACGCCCCGGCACGCGGCGGAAGGTGCCCATCCGGAAGACAAGCCGAATTATTCGGCGCTTGCCGATCGGGTGAGACACGGAATGCCGCAGGCGGAGGTTGTCTATACCGACGACGCACCCAAGCTGGCGCAGGACGAGCTTGCTGAATTGGGCCTGCGTTGATCGTCATCAAACACCGCAGGTCCCGTCAGGCCGTCGCCAACGTCGTGCCGTCCGCCCGCTATCGACCGATGGATTGATTACGGCGACAGGTCCTCGCGTCTGCCT
>JBEKRW010000374.1:0-3425 GCA_049517595.1 Candidatus Cybelea sp.
GTGAATAGTTCGAGCGAACTCGACCTGCTTCGGAGTTAAGTTTCCATCGGGATTGTCGGTGAGTTGCTGGCCAAGAACCAGGATGCTGTTCAAAGGAGTGCGCAACTCGTGAGACATGTTGGCCAGGAATTCGGACTTGTACTTGGAAGTCAAGGCGAGTTCTTTAGCCTTCTCTTCCAACGCTCCGCGTGCTTGCTCAATTTCCTGATTCTTGCGTTCCACTTCCACGTTCTGCTCAGCAAGCTGCTGCGCTTTTTGCGCGAGCTGCTCGTTGGTCTGCTGCAATTCTCTTTGCTGCGTTTGCAGTTCGGTGGCTAGCTGTTGCGATTGCTTCAACAGGCCTTCGGTTTGCATCGTGGCTTCAATGCTGTTCAGCACAATGCCGATGCTGGCAGTCAGTTGCTCGAGAAAAGCCAGATGCGACGCAGTAAAGGCGCTCAGAGAGGCAAGCTCAATGACCGCCTTGACATGATCCTCGAAGAGCACAGGCAGCACTATGACATTCTTGGGAACAGCCTCAAACAAGCCCGAGCGAATGGGGACGGTATTTTCAGGAAGGTTGCTGATCAACATGCGCTTTTTCTCGGCCGCGCACTGTCCGATCAGCCCTTCACCCAGCTTTATGCGCCGCAGATGCCCGTCGTGTCCGTCGGCCGCAAATGCGGAGAGCAATACCATACCCGCCGATTCTTCGGTCTCCATCTGATAGATCACACCCTGCTGCGCACTCACCAGCGGGGCTAATTCGGAGAGCAGCTTTTGTCCCACGGTTGTCAGGTCGCGCTGACCTTGCAACATGCTGGTGAAGCGCGCGAGATTGGTCTTGAGCCAATCCTGCTCGGTATTGCGGTCCGTGGTGAGCCGCAGGTTGTCGATCATGGTGTTGATGTTGTCTTTCAACTCGGCGACTTCGCCGCTCGCTTCCACTTGAATGGAGCGGGTCAAGTCACCTTTGGTAACTGCGGTCGCGACTTCTGCGATCGCGCGCACCTGGTTGGTAAGGTTATCGGCAAGCAGGTTCACGTTGCCGGTGAGATCCTTCCATGTACCGGCCGCGCCGGGCACGTTCGCTTGGCCGCCCAGTCGGCCTTCCACACCGACTTCGCGAGCGACAGTTGTGACCTGGTCGGCGAAGGTGGCGAGCGTGCCTGTCATGTTGTTGATGGTTTCGGCGAGAGCTGCGACTTCACCTTTGGCATTCACCGTTAGTTTCTGAGTGAGCTCGCCGTCAGCCACGGCGGTCACCACTTTGACGATGCCACGTACTTGCTCGGTGAGGTTGGCGGCCATCACATTGACGTTGTCGGTAAGATCCTTCCAGGTACCCGCGACTCCTGGAACCTGAGCTTGGCCTCCGAGTTTGCCTTCGGTACCTACTTCGCGGGCCACGCGCGTGACTTCGGCGGCGAAAGCGTTGAGCTGATCCACCATGGTGTTGATCGTGTTTTTCAGTTCAAGAATTTCGCCTTTCACG
This sequence comes from Candidatus Cybelea sp., assembly GCA_049517595.1. GTDB lineage: Bacteria > Vulcanimicrobiota > Vulcanimicrobiia > Vulcanimicrobiales > Vulcanimicrobiaceae > Cybelea. The sequence continues at coordinate 1,475 of JBEKRW010000374.1, forward strand.
TCGACCGTGATCTTGCGAGACAAATCGCCGCGGGCCACGGCTGTTGTGACCTCGGCGATGTTACGCACTTGCGCCGTGAGGTTTCCGGCCATCGCGTTCACGGAATCGGTGAGGTCTTTCCAGGTTCCGGCCACGCCCGGCACGTTGGCTTGTCCACCCAAACGACCTTCGCTACCCACTTCGCGAGCCACGCGCGTAACTTCCGCAGCGAACGAACGCAATTGCTCAACCATGGTGTTGAGGGTTTCTTTGAGTTGCAAAATCTCGCCGCGAACGTCCACCGTGATTTTCTTTGAGAGATCACCTGTAGCAATCGCCGTGGCCACTTCAGCGATGTTGCGCACCTGTCCAGTCAGGTTGCTCGCCATGAAGTTTACGTTGTCCGTAAGATCTTTCCACGTGCCAGCGACGCCGGGCACCTGCGCTTGACCGCCAAGCTTACCGTCGGTGCCGACTTCGCGGGCTACACGCGTGACTTCACCAGCGAAGGCATTCAATTGGTCGACCATCGTGTTGATCGTGTTCTTCAGTTCGAGAATTTCGCCTTTTACGTCTACCGTGATCTTGCGTGACAAATCTCCGCGAGCCACGGCAGTCGTGACTTCGGCAATGTTGCGTACCTGGCCAGTCAGGTTTCCGGCCATCGAGTTGACGGAGTCGGTAAGATCTTTCCAAGTGCCGGCCACGCCGGGCACATTTGCTTGCCCGCCGAGTCGGCCTTCAGAACCCACTTCGCGAGCCACGCGCGTCACTTCACCGGCGAACGCGTTAAGTTGATCCACCATCGTGTTGATGGTTTCCTTGAGCAGGAGAATCTCGCCGCTCACGTTTACTGTAATTTTCTTGGAAAGGTTGCCAGTAGCGATGGCTGTAGAAACTTCGGCAATGTTTCGCACTTGCCCGGTCAGGTTACTGGCCATCGAGTTCACGGAGTCAGTAAGATCTTTCCACGTGCCGCCGACGCCGGGCACCTGCGCTTGGCCTCCCAACCTGCCGTCAGTGCCGACTTCGCGAGCCACACGAGTCACTTCGGAAGCGAAAGACCGCAACTGATCCACCATGGTGTTGATGGTGTCTTTGAGTTCGAGAATTTCGCCTTTCACGTCTACGGTGATTTTGCGCGACAAATCGCCGCGAGCCACGGCGGTTGCGACTTCTGCGATGTTGCGCACCTGGCCGGTGAGGTTGCTGGCCATGAAGTTGACATTGTCAGTAAGATCCTTCCAAGTTCCGGCCACGCCCGGAACCTGCGCCTGACCGCCGAGTTTGCCTTCGGTACCGACCTCGCGAGCCACACGCGTTACTTCGCCTGCGAACGCGTTGAGTTGGTCCACCATTGTGTTGATCGTGTTTTTAAGTTCGAGAATTTCTCCCTTCACGTCCACGGTGATCTTCCGCGACAAATCGCCGCGGGCCACGGCGGTAGTCACTTCTGCGATGTTACGGACTTGCCCGGTAAGGTTTCCGGCCATCGAGTTCACGGAGTCCGTGAGATCTTTCCAGGTGCCGGCCACACCGGGCACGTTGGCTTGTCCACCCAATCGACCTTCTGTGCCCACTTCGCGCGCCACGCGGGTCACTTCACCAGCGAAGCGGTTGAGCTGATCGACCATCGTGTTCAAAGTTTCTTTGAGCTGCAAGATCTCGCCGCGCACGTCCACGGTGATCTTTCGCGAAAGGTCGCCGCTGGCGATTGCCGTTGCCACTTCGGCAATGTTTCTCACCTGGCCGGTCAGGTTGCTGGCCATGAAATTCACGTTGTCGGTAAGATCTTTCCAAGTGCCACCGACGCCAGGCACTTGAGCCTGACCGCCGAGCTTGCCTTCAGTACCCACTTCACGCGCCACGCGTGTCACTTCTCCAGCGAACGCGTTAAGTTGATCCACCATTGTATTGATGGTGTCTTTAAGTTCGAGAATTTCGCCTTTCACGTCGACGGTGATTTTGCGTG
>JBEKRW010000375.1:0-2619 GCA_049517595.1 Candidatus Cybelea sp.
CGGTTATTTTGCTGGATTGTCTCGAAAACGGGCTCTGAGCAGGAATTCGACAGGAGGTCCATTCTAGGCGGCTTTCCTGAAAACAACAAATTCGGTTTTGGTGACGGCCATACGCTGAGCCTTGAGGAGCAGGTAGTGTAGATTCTTGTAACCTCGGCCCCTTCTCAGCAAGGCCTTGATGTTGCCATTGATCGCTTCCACGACCCCAAAGCGTACTTTGACTCGGCAGTAATTCAGGATCCCGTTCAGGTGATCGATCAACATGTGCGCTAACTTCTCGAAGGCGGGGAGCCGCTGCCAGCGAAGTTGCAAAGTCCAACTCTTCAGATAGCGCTGCATAGCGCCCTCGTAGGTGTAGGTCCATAACCGCTCCAGACTTTCTTTGAGGAGATAGGCCTTCATGAGTCTTCGATTCAAGGCGAACAGATGGTTGAGTTGCTGTCGCTTATCCATCGTCAGATGCACCCATCGTGTGAGCAACAGCCAGCGCTTTCCCTTCACCACGCCGCGCATCCGCGCACCCTTGCGGAAGAACTCCGCACGCCGCACTTCATCCACTGCCTGGTTGGCGTGCTGCATGATATGGAACTTGTCGTAGACGATGGCGCAGTTCGGCGACCACTCCTGGATGCTGGCCTTGTAAGGCTCCCACATGTCCACGCAGGCCGCCTCGATCCGTTGCCGCTGCCGCCGGCTCAACTGCGTCCGGAAGAATTCGTCCAAGGTCTCTTTCTTCCGCTCCCGGCCGAACCACAAAGGTTCCCCGGTCTGTAAATTACTCACCACCGTGACGAATTTCGTCGTTTTTCCCAAATAGATCTCATCCACGCCCATCTGGCGCAGGGCCGGCCTGGTACGCTGCGCATTCCAGCGCTCCAGGTAACGGAGATCGACGGCCCTGACGGTGCTTTCGGCGAGTCCAAACTGCTTGGCAACGCGCCGTGCCGATGCACTCTCGCAAGCCTCGCCCACGGCCTCTTCGAAGCGTTTGGAGAAGGGTGCCTTGCTCGGCAACTGATCTACTTTCTCGATCTTCAGACCGCAGTCTGGGCAGCGTACCCGGTACAGCTCGATCACCACAGTGGTGCGGAACTTACCCCACGGTAAATCCCGCACCTCCCGTTCGGTGATGTCTGCTGGTTCTGCAATCCGGCGTCCGCATCCCGAGCAAATCAGTCGCCGGTTGCCGCGCTTTCGCCGCACCCACAATTTTAATGTCTTGGCTTTTTCGTCAATCTCATCCCGGTACACCGTGTAGCCTGGCCAACCGAGGATTTTGCTCCAGTCGTCTCGCTTCACCCCGCCAGTCTACCGAAACGCTCGGATCCACCAAACTCATCCCTGCCGATGGTCTGTCAGATTCCTGCTCAGAGCCCACTATTGTTGCGGAATTATCACTCGCCATGTTCGTAATGTTTCGGTAAAGAAACTGTGAATGCGGGAATCATTTTGCGACCGGGATCGTCTGCATAAGTGAACGAACCAAACTGAAGGAGACTTTTCAATGAACCGATTCAAGATAACTTTCGCGCTCTTAGGCCTGCTCACCGCAGGCTTCGCGCCTTCGATGCGAGCTGATGCCATGGACAAGGAGACTCGTCTCACCACTAATCAGCCGCTTCAGGTCGGGAATATCCTGTTGGCTCCCGGCCAATATGTGTTCAAGTTGATCGAACCGGGCGTGGTTAGCGTCTATAACGCCGAGGGTACTCAACCGCAGGGGATCATCCTGGGTTGGTCGGCATATCGGGAAGACGCCGGCGACAAGAAGCTGTTCACAGTTTCTCAATCCCAAGGGAACCAACCGGCAGCCCTGAAATATTGGTTTTTCCCGGGTGATAAGTCCGGTCTCGAGTTCCCGGCTAAAAAGCTGGAAGCCGGGCAAGTAGCGGGATCCAAAAAGAAGGGACCGGTTACCGGCGCAGGCGACGGTGCTTCGGGAACCCCGTGATTCGCGTGCTGCAAACGGCTAGGTACCGGGTGAAATGAGCCAGTAAAGAGAGGGTAAGAAAATGGGGCGTACAAATGTTCCACTGGATCCAACCAAGACGGGGCGCGAAGCGTTAGATCTTGAGACGAACCTGCGCAAGCGCATCGTCGGACAGCAGGAAGCAATTCGGGAGATTGTCAGCATTTATCAGATGTATCTCAGCGGCATGACTGCTCCCGGCCGGCCCATTGGAAACCTTCTCTTCCTCGGCCCCACGGGGTCGGGTAAAACCCGCACCGTAGAAGCGACGGCCGAGTCTTTGCTCAAGAATGCCCGCGCGGTAATTAAGATTGACTGTGCTGAGTTCCAGCATAGTCATGAGATAGCCAAGCTGATCGGGTCTCCTCCGGGATATCTCGGCCATCGCGAAACTCATCCCTTACTGAGCCAGGAATTCCTTAACCAATATCACACGGAGGAGATAAAGATAAGTTTCGTTCTCTTCGACGAGATTGAAAAGGCGAGCGACGCTCTCTGGAATCTCTTGCTCGGAATATTGGACAAAGGCACGCTCACGCTAGGCGATAACCGAAGAGTGGACTTCTCGCGTTCGATGATCTTCATGACCAGTAATCTGGGCGCGGCCGAAATGAGCGCGTTAGTCAGTCCCACACTGGGATTCAACGCCT
>JBEKRW010000376.1:0-3075 GCA_049517595.1 Candidatus Cybelea sp.
GCCAAGTTACTTAGCGCAATATTATGTTTGGTGCTCAGCGGTGCGATCTCGCTGAGGGCGCAGACATCGTCTTCTGCCGCTCCAGCAAGTGCAGCGTCCCAGTCCAGCTATCCCGAACAGGCTTACCTGTCGGCGTCGCGTTACGTCAGCCAATACTTTGACTTCAGCTTCAATCTTCCGCCCGACTTGCATCTGCAACCCATCCCGCAGCCGGCGGCGCGCGACGGCAGCATTCAACTATTGGAGCTTGCCGGTCCACCTCCTCTGGATGCCGAGATTTCGATCGCGGCAATTCCGACCGCTGCCGGCAAGAACCTGGATGCGAAGACGCTGGTGCGCTCCGCACTCGACCAGGAGCTGTATCGCGGCGTGGAAGAGCTGCGGGGATTGTCCAAGGCCAGCATCGCGGGGCATGAATTTTATTTGTTCGAAACGCGCCGCGGCATCGAACAGCACTTCCTGCTGGCAACCACCGCGGGCGATTACGTCCTGCGGATCTTTCTGGCGGCGCACGACGATAAGACAGTGAGGCAACTGGAGTCGTCTTTTGAGCACGCGGTATTTTTCGCGCCTGCGGATTTGCATCAGTACGTGGAAGCCGGCGCGCGGCCTTACGACGGACCCTCCGTCTCCTCTCATCAATTGGAGGCGTTGGAAGCCGATCCGCCCGCCAGTCGCATTGACCCCGGAAAGATCAACGGCGATTTCTACGAGAATCCGACGATCGGCTTCAGCTACCGCATTCCGCAAGGTTGGATCCTGGAGGCCGAAGGCGCCGTGCAACCGGCCGTCGAGCGCGACCGCGCCAAGGAAAACTTCGGGCGGCCTCGCGTGGGCCGCAACGAGCACCGCCTCATGGACGCCTGTAGCCGGACCCTTTTCTCCGTCTGGGCCAGGCGTCCGTCAGCCGACGGCCACATCTCCTATGACGAATTTGGCGAGGTCACGGTTTCCGCGATCGCACTGGCGTGCTTCCCGCGAATGAAGTTTCCGGACAACGTGACCGACCAGCAGGCGGCGAAGGATTTCCTGTTGCAGTTTGGTTTGACTCATCCCATCCTTGTCGTGATGCGCGATGGCAAAGCCTTCAGCGCCGACGGCAACGTTTTCCTGTCGCTGCAAGGCACGGTCGGGTTTCAAGTGCCGAACGACGAACTTTCGCGGCGTTTGTCGATTGCCTTGCTGGTCACGCAGCGCCGCGGATACCTGCTGACGTGGTTTTTCGCTGCGCCGCACAATCAAGAGTTGCAGACGTTGACCGATGAACGCGTAATCTTCGATTCTGCGCCTCCGGTCAAAGTAGCCGAGGCCTCGAAAGCTGCGGGCGAGACTGCGCCGGGAGCAGCTTCTGACTCGGCTGCAGCTTCGCAAGCCTCCTCTGCTGCCGGCACAAACGGCCCAACTTCGGCGGATGCTGCAGCACCTTCTGATACAAGTTCCGATCAGCAGCAGACGACAGACGCAAGGCATCCCTCGCTTCTGCGTCCTGGAGAAACCATGCAGAGCCAGCAAGGCACAGGCACGCCCATCTCGAAGCAGAGACTCTCGCAGTAAGGCTGCCCGATCCGAGAGGCGCGAATCGCTTTGAAGGGGCGCGGCTTCAGCCGCGCCGGCGACACCATCTTGGACGGCGGGCTTCAGCCCCTGCGGGCACTCGAATTCAACTGACATAGAACCGAATTACCTCGGCGGCTAAAGCCGGTATGACTAGACGACTTTACGGCACGCCTGAAGGCGCGCCCCTTCGAGGGAATATCAACAGAGCCACAGAGTTCCTGACTAACCAATCGCAAGGCACAATCGGGCTGCATTCACAACTCCTTTGTAACTTTTCGCTCAGTTCCGCGATCCGATCCTTTAGCCGGATCGTACAAGGTAGACAATGGCAGACGAACAACCAAATCCTATGGAAGAACGCTTCGAGCCGTCCGATCCGAAGCCGAGCACTGCCAACGCGCCGGGCGAAGAAGCACCGAAGTCCCTCGAAGGCGGTGGCGAGAATCCGCGCGAAGAAGAGCCGCAGCGGGAAGAGCCGGCTGCTTATGCTTCGGTTCGCTCTGGTCCTGCCGGCGAAGAAATCCGCGACGTGACTTCGCGCGAGCGTGGACGTATCAATCGCCGCGAACTCCTCAAGCTGGTCCCACTCATCGCCATTGGCGCATTTGCCATCCCCAAGCTACAGGCTCCGTTGTTGCTGGATGGCCTTGCGCTCAGCGACTGGACCTCCGCCAAGCTGTTCGGGCGTCAGCGGCTGGAGCCAACCTACAGCGATCGTGAGGTCGCGCCCTTCGCTAAGTTTCCCTACAACTACTACGACGTCGTCGATCCTGAAGTCGATCTCGACCACTGGACGTTGACCGTCGAAGGCCTGGTCAGGCGCCCCGGCGAGTACAAGCTGCAACAGATTCGGGCGTTGCCCAAGGTTGTGCAGAACACGCGGCACGTGTGCGTCGAAGGTTGGGACGTAGTCGGCAACTTTGGCGGCACCCGCGCTTCCGACTTCTTGCGCTGGATTGGCGCCGACTTGACCGCCCGTTATCTGGAAGTCGAGTGCGCTGACGAATACTACGAATCCATCGACATGGCGACGGTGCTGCATCCGCAAACGCTCTTCTGCTACGAGATGTACGGCCAGCCGCTGGACCGCGGGCACGGCGCGCCATTGCGCCTGCAAATGCCGACCAAACTCGGCTATAAGCAGGCCAAGTATCTCACTACCGTTCGTGTGACCAACGTGCTCAAGAGCGGCAAGCGCGGTTATTGGGAAGATCAGGGCTACGACTGGTACGGAGGACTCTGAACCATGGCAACCAGCGCGGTCACAGTCGAAAGCAACGAGAGCCGGAGGCCGGACACGATCACCGTTGCCTATGAGCATCCGTGGATCGTGCGCGTGGCCCACTGGCTGAATGCCGTTGCCGTGTTCGTGCTCGTCACCAGCGGGCTGCGCATCTTCCGCGCTTTTCCCAGCTTCGGGCCCACGAGTCCGCAGCAGAACTTCTGGGTCCCGCCGCCCGGAATCACCCTCGGGGGCTGGCTCGCCGGCGCCATCCAGTGGCACTTCACCTTCCTGTG
>JBEKRW010000377.1:0-3928 GCA_049517595.1 Candidatus Cybelea sp.
GGTGGCTCTGGAGCGCGATCATGACCTCACGGTAGTGCAAGCGCCAGGCACCATCTACGCTTACATCGCGCTGAATCTGCGCGACCCCATTCTGAAGGATGTGCGAGTGCGACGCGCGATCGCTTATGGCATCGATGTGCAACCCATCATTCATTACCTGCTGCGCGACGAGGCGCGTCCGGCCTATAGTGTGCTACCGCCGCAGCACTGGGCATATGACGGCAATGTGGAACGCTATCCTCACGACCCGGCGCGCGCGCGGGCGCTGCTGGATGCCGCCGGATATCGCCCGGTCAACGGTGTGCGTTTCCACATCACCATGAAGACCTCGACTGAGGAGTCGACACGGCTGCTGGCAGCGGTGTTGCAGGAGCAGTTGCGGGAGGTGGGCATCGCGCTCGACATTCGCACTTTCGAGTTCGCGACCTTCCTGGCCGATGTGACCAAGGGCGCGTACCAGATCCATTCGCTGCGCTGGATTGGCGGCAATCAGGACCCGGACATCTTCGAAAATCTCTTCGACACCGCAAGCTTCGCGCCCAAGCGCGCCAATCGTACGTTCTACTCGAATCCCCGGGTTGATGAGTTGATCCGCGAAGGCCGGAGCACAATCGACCAACAGAAGCGCAAGACAATCTACGATCAGATCCAACAGATTCTCGCCGACGATCTGCCTTACATCAATCTGTGGTATCTGGACAATGTGCTGGTGCATACGAACCGGGTGCATGGTATCGAGATTAGCCCGTCGGGGAATTATGATTTTCTGCGCACGGCGGAGCTGGCTCAATAGACCAAGACCGGCCCCGGAATCCTCTTGCCGCTGGTCAGCAACACAGCAAACCGGAGCGGAAGACGCGAGCATGTTCACTGAGCTCTTGATGGGCTTCTAAAGTCCGAACTCGGTAGCCAACGCCGGTGCGCCGATACACCGATCCCAGCAGTTCGCCAATCTCGCGGTGGTTGTGCTCGGCGATGGCCACAATCGAAGGTCCAGAGCCGCTCAGGCAGACGCCGAGGAGATTGGGATGTTCCAGCTCCAGCGCCCGCTCCAGGCCGGGCACGACTTTGTGCCGCGCCGGCTGATGGACGCGATCGCGTAGCGCGTGCTTCAGCAGCGAGAAATCTCCGCTGTGCAGCGATTGCAGCAATAGTGCAACTCGCTGGAGATTGAAGACGACATCGGCGCGCGGAAAACAATCCGGCAGCACCGCGCGGGATTCACCGGTCGCCAGTGAGATGTCCGGCGTCAGCACGACGAATACAAGCGACTCCGGCCACGAGAACCGCCGTGCTTGTACCAAGCCTCCCGGCAGCTGGCAGCTCAGGGTAAGTCCGCCCAGCAGGGAAGCAGCGGCGTTATCGGGATGCGATTCCAGCGCGCAGGCCGCGCTCAGCAAGGTTTCCATCGGCAAAGGACCGGTCACAGCCTCATATAGACGAAGTCCAGCGACAGTTGCGGCCGCACTGCTGCCAAGCCCGGCTCGCATCGGAATGTCGCTGCGCACCTCCACCGCTAGGGAAGGCAGCCTGGAGAAATCGTCGCGGGCAAGCGACCTGTAGGCTCGCTCTATGCAGTTCTCGCCGCGCAGCTCGTTATCGAGGAAGCGAAATTCCAGATGTCCGAGTCCCGGCATTTTGGTAACTCGCAAAGACAAGTACAACTGCACGGCGACGGCGAGTGTGTCGAAGCCAGGGCCCAGGTTGGCAATCGATGCCGGGATGTTGATTACGAAATTGTCGGCTGCACTTCGCGGAGAAGAGAGACTTTCAATTGGGTTCATGCTGATGACGTTCATGCGCAGCACACTCCTTGTAGGGCTGGTTCGCGTAAGTGCGATTTGAGTATGTAGTCCGTATCTTTGAGGGCATGGCCGGTGAGGATGGCCGCCACGACCGCATCGCGATCGATCGTTCCTTGTCTGGTTAGCTTTTGTAGCGCCGCAAGAGTAGTCGCCGACGCTGGTTCGCAGCCGATGCCATCGCGTCCGATCATCGCCTTCGCCTCAGCGATCTCCTCATCGGTTACATCCATGACGAAGCCATCGGTATTGCGCACCGCGCGCAGCGCTTTCTTCCATGATCGCGGATTGCCAATGCGAATGGCCGTCGCCGCGGTTTCGGGCGACTCTATCAGTTGGAGTTCCGCCGCCCCGGAGCGCCACATCTTCGCCAGCGGATTCGCTCCGGCCGCTTGAACGATGACTAGTCGCGGAAGCCTCGATAAGAAGCCAGCTGCGTGCAACTCGCCAATAGCTTTTCCGAAGGCCGAGCTGTTGCCGAGGTTGCCGCCGGGAACGACGATGTAGTCCGGCGCCTGCCAGCCAAGCTGCTCCAGTAGTTCGAACATCACGGTCTTTTGCCCTTCCAGCCGAAATGGGTTGATGGAGTTCAGGAAGTACAGGCCATCGTTCGCCTCGTGCAGGATCTGCTCCAATGCAAGATCGAAGCTGCCGTCCACGTGGACGATCTCTGCGCCGAAATCCAGCGCCTGCGCCAGCTTGTTCATCGACACTTGTCCCGCAGGGAGATAAACCTTCGCCCTCAATCCCGCGCGGGCCGCATACGCCGCCAGCGAGCCGGAGGTGTTTCCGGTGGAAGCGCAGCCGACAACTTTTGCGCCGACGAACACTGCTTCGGTTACGCCCGCGGTCATTCCCAGGTCCTTGAAGCACGCCGTCGGATTCCACCCGAGATGTTTGAAGCGAAGATTCCGCAGTCCCGCCCAGCGCGCGGTTTTGCGGCCCTCGATCAAGGGACTATTGCCTTCACCCATGGTCACGATTTCGGAATAGCCGCCCGGAAGGAACTCGCGAAAGCGCCAGACGCCGCTGACATCGCGTGGATCGTACGAACATCTCCGCTGAAGCCAGGCGGCCTTGAGCTCGGCGGGGCTCGTGGTCATGGGACCAAGCACAATTTCCAGCAGCTCTCCGCAGACCGAGCAGAAGAGCAAACGATCGTGAAGGTCCAGGGTTGCGGCACAGTCCGGGTTAATGCAGCGCAGGTGCATAAACGGAATCTCCTATTTCAGGATCGGCATTATCATGGGCGCTTCGGCCAGAAAATCGAAGGCGGCGATCTTCGTCAAGGCAGCGTCCAGCTGCGTCCGCGTGCACGGCTCCAGGGTAATCACGAAGGGCAGAGCGGACTTCGAGTGGCCCGGCTTCTGTAAGACCGCGTCGAGGTTAATGTGGCAGCTGGCAAGAGCCCCGCCAATCGCAGCGATGATTCCCGGCCGGTCGCGAACAACGAAGCGCAAGTAGTGCGGCGCCTCCAGATCAGTGGTGAACTCGCAAGCAACAGCTGCGTCGCGGCTCGGCAATTCAATTCCTCGCGAGCGCCCGCGGGCTGCCTGAAGGAGATCGGAGACAACCGCTACTGCGGTCGGATCTCCTCCGGCACCGTGACCGCCGAACGTCGTCTCACCACCAAATTCGCCGGTGCTTACCACCAAGTTCTGACGTCCAGCAACCCTCGCCAATGGCGACTCGTTTAAAACCAGCGACGGTTCCACGGAAAGATAAGCTCGCCCGTTGTGCAGTTTCGCGGTCGATATCTGCCTGATGGTGGAGCCGAGGTCGTGAGCGTACTCAAAGTCGAGCGCCTCGATATGGCGGATGGAGCGGCAGATGACCTGCCGCAGTGAAGCGTCGACCTTCAGCCCAACCCGCGCCAGGATTGCCAGCTTGGCGGCGGCGTCCTGGCCGTCGATGTCGTCGGTCGGATCGGCTTCGGCGAAACCCGCCTGCTGCGCCTCGCGAAGGGCGTCTTCAAAGGAAAGGCCAGCCTGCTCAATCTGCGTGAGGATGTAGTTGCAGGTGCCGTTGAGAATTCCACAAATTTGAACGATGCGATCGCCCGCCAGGCCGTCGTGCAGTCCGGACAGCACGGGTACGCCGCCGGCCACACATGCGCCGAAGCCCAG
>JBEKRW010000378.1:0-2598 GCA_049517595.1 Candidatus Cybelea sp.
AAAGGAACCGGTTGCTCCGGGCACAAGTAGTAACCAAGCAAGAGACGAGTCTGGTAATCCACGAAGATCAGGTCAGACTGCGGAACCTGCGCATGGATGAATCCCAGGGCACGAACCATCTGCATGCGGCTCTGATCTTCACGAAGAATGTAGGGCCGATGCGGCTTTCCAAACAATGCACAAGCGACGACGATTAGAAATGCAATCATGATTCCACGCGCGATCTGTTGCTTCGCGAACTTTGCCAGAAGAAAGCTGACACCGGCCACGGCGAACATAATGAGGAATGCAGAATGACGCGTTCCGCCATATGGATAGATTCTGGCAATCGAAGCTCCTGCGCCGATTGCAAAGGGCAAGGCGAAAAGAGCTACCAGTTGCCGGGAAGAGACGTTTGACCTCCCGGGCGAAATGTTTTCTTTCCAAAGCAAGACCACTCCCGCAATGAACGCCACGAACGCAAGATCGCCGATCGCTAGTTGTGCGAATACATACTGGAACACGCCGCCGGTTCTTGCGATCGCGAACAGAAGGGGATTATCGTGCGCTGGACGATAGAAAGAATTGCCGAGCCATCCGTTGATGGTGCCGGATGCGTAATCTCCCTTCAGCTTTGAAATGTGAGAGACGTACAGAGCCGCGATGAGCCCAACAGCGCCCGCCTGCCCCGAAGTCCAAGCCACGCAGACTTGGGCTGAGGGACGGCAAGCGATCACGCGAAGCAGAGAATAGAGGCCGACCGCGGCGGCAAACAAAATCGCTGAGTAATGCGAGAGCAGAGCGAGATAAAGAGACAACGCAGACAACAGCATCACGGCCGCCGAGTTTTTTTCTAAAGCGCGCTCAAGCAGATACGCAGTGCCGGCAAGAAACAAGAGGAGCAGCGCATACTGACGCACCTCCGCCGAAAGCTCGATCATCGGTGGAAGAAAAGCCACCAGGATCCACCCGATAAAACCCGCAACAGGTCCGAGGATGTGCGTAAGCCATTTGAAGAAGATCCAGCAAAATATGGTGCCCGCGATTACCGAAGGAAGGCGCAGAACGAATTCCGAAGTACCAACTCCGCGCCACCAGTAAAGTACAAAGGTGAGAAGCGGAGGATGAGCATTTGTAAGGCTCGCCTGATAAGCCAGCTGGCATGAGGATTGATTGGCGAGAAGATAGTGGAGCGCTTCGTCCGGATTTAGAAATGTTCCTGCTGCAGCGCGCAGACGAACCAGGAAGGCTCCGGTCACAATCAACAGTGCGCTGAGATGCGAATGCGTCTCGAACCAGCTCACGGAGCGCTGATTTCCTCCCGACTGTGATCCGAGTTCACCCTGCAGGCCTTGCCGTGAGTGATTCATTAGAAGATACGAATCAACCGTTGCTGGAAGGTCGCCCGATTGTCCGAGGCCGATCTTTCCCTTCGTCTCCAGAAATGACATACAGCATCAGGATACCCAGCTCCGGCTCGATGGGATGCCGGTATCGCGGATGAGGGAAGAGAAAGTAATACACCAGCGGATAGGAAAAGATCAGCCAAAAGAAAAGCCACGCACCCGGCTTGTGCTTACGCAAAGCGCGTTTCAAACCCCAGAAGGCAAGCACGGAAGAAGCCAAGAATAAAAATTTCCTGAAGAACGCCACGACAGGATTCTCCGACACTTTCGGCACTCCGCCCCAGTAGTAGAAGAAGCGCCGTAAACTCAGGCCAGCGAATCGCGCGTAATCCTCGCGAATGTACGCCATCGCTTCCCGTTTTCGCTCGGCTACATAGGCAAGCTCCCCGAGTTCTTCGTAGCGGCGCATCTCGGAGACGTTTTTGGTTGGGTGAAGATAATCCATCCAGGTGCCATCGGCGCCGGGTCCGTTCCCTAATCGAAGCTCGGCGCCAAAATTCGAACGGATGAAAACAGGCTGCCCGAAGATACGGTTGTTGCGGACCAGCCAGGGTGTGATGCAAGCAGCGAAGATGACCGACGCGAGAAGAACTCCTCCGAGCGAACGCTTATCGAGCTTGGCGCGGCGGTACCAGGCCCACAATCCGGATGCGGGCAGAAATGACAACAGGGTGGTGTTGGTGAGCGCTGCAACGCCCCACAAGAGGCCAAATTGCAGCCATGGCGTCAATCCGTCTTTTTCTTCTAACGTCAGCGTCAGCCAGAAAATCAGAGCCAGCAGCAGTGCCGCGAGACTTGTTTCCCAGACCCAGCGCGTACACCAGAAAATAATGGACGGCAGCAGCGCCCAAGTCCAGGAACTCCAGACCGCGACTCTTTCGCTGAAACATCTCTTCGCGATCAGAAAAATCGGAATGCATGTAAGCGCGGAAAAAATACTGTTGATCGTCAGAAGAAGTATGGCCGAAGTTCGACTGTAAAGTCCGAAGACGCGGAAAACGCCCGCGATGAGAAAGGGATAAAGCGGTGGTTCCCACGCTGTTGGCCCGGTAGTCTCGTTGAACGGATTGCTGAAACCCTGGCCTTGAGCGAGGGAGCTCCCGATCCGGCCCATCTCGAAGCCAAAGCTGAAATCCTTTTCGTTAGCTGCCAGTACCGGGTTATTCGAATGGAACCTGTATGTGTGTCCAATGACGATGTAGCCGAAGCGCAC
>JBEKRW010000379.1:0-3515 GCA_049517595.1 Candidatus Cybelea sp.
GGTGGTGGCTGTTCAAGTAGACCCCGTAGGACCGCTCGGTCTCATCCCTGACAATATCCTTGTCGAACAGACAAACAGCGGATGTACCAAGAACAATCAAGGCGAGATGACCAGCTTTGGTCAGTGGACGCAACTACTGAATACTATTGAGGAGTCACCGCTGCGCGAGGGACAAGTTGGCATCATCAAGGGCCATCTTCTGGGACAGCAGGACTCTTCGCGCGCGGCGTTTGGACCCACTGCGGTCCGCTTCGCAAACATTCTGAATCCACCTTCTAGTTATACAATCACTGCTGGCGGAACGCTTACGACCGGGATTACCGCGCCGGATGGAACCAGCGGAGCAGTTCAAGGTGCTAACGCTGCCGGTTCTGGAGGGATCATCTTCCTGAACTCCAACTCGGTTTCAATTGCGGCGGGCGACTATTTTGTGGCGGGTGTTTGGGTGCGCTCTGCAAGCGCCAATGGATACGCTGGTGGCGTAAACAATGTGATGCAGCTGGGGATTTTGGGGGGTGGCAACGCCTCGCGAACCCTAATTCAACACGGTGCTCCATGGCAGGGAGATGGAGAATGGGAATGGATCTGGCAGATGCATCAGGTAACTGCAGCACCTACCAACCCTGCCATCGTTCAGATGAACGTGCAGTATGACTCAACGCACGTGATACAGGCCTATGCGCCGGTCCTTTTGCACATCCCCGCTCATACAGTGTCCGCCAACGAGCTTTTCAATCTCGCGTACAACCTTCAATCCTACAGTCCGTCCTGTGGGGTTGGAACTGTTTGCGGTCTAGTAGGACAAACGGAAGCGCCCGCTCACCTCGGACAGACGGCCGCGAATCAGTTCGCAGGAACGATCAAGTTGTCGAACGGTAAGGTGGCAGTGATCTTCCCAATCCCGTACCGCATCACTCCAGTCTGTGTGGCAAACGATGTGACTTCGGTTTCGAACGGAGTCAGGCCGGCGCCCACGGCAACAAGCGTGGAGTTCCACGGTACAGGAAACGATTCGATCGCTTATATCTGCGTCGGGAATCCTGACTGAGTTCGATCTCTTTACCGGTTAAAATGTTTTGCGGCGCTTAGCGCGCTGCTGGTCTTATCGCGCTTCCGACTATTTCGAGACCGGATTAACCTGTCCGATGTGCCTACAAGAAGCTGAATCGATGTCGCCCTGTATCTGGAGGTCTTCACTGAGGCATGCCGCTATCTCATGCCCGCTGCAAACTTCGTGTATATGTCTGGGTCGTCAACAATTGGGGTTTATGAAGTCTCGAGTCCTGAACGACAGCGAACCAAATGGGTTCTTTAGACTTCAGGTCTCAACCCGCGTCGATTGAAATCGTGAAACAACGGGCCAATCACAATTTTAGCGTCGCGCGTCAGCAAATCAACCGGGATTTCATTCCCCGGAAGGGCACGTCCACAACAGTGCGCTGATACCGGGCCTGTACTCTTACAGTCAGCTCGTACACTCCACGTTCCCTGTGGAATTGCTTTTAGTAGTCGCACGACCGGATGAATTGGCGAGTCACAAGAATCCGTTGAAGTGGATGCATCTCGACATCCTTACGATTTGTGGGTTCATAGCGAATGCCGCACATCGATCGCCTTCATTGCGACCGCCAACCCAGAGGGTGTGTGAGATATTCACGGTTGCCGAAACGTCATAACCAGCCGGGTTGATGGGCAAGCACGTCACCGACGGACAAAGGCTATGGCAAAGTGCAAAGAATTTGTCCATACCTTCCAGAGGTGTCGATGTCATTTTCGTGTCTGAATCGCTAGCCAACTTCAGCATTTTCGCCGCACGACGACTGAACGACGTCTTGTCGCGGCCGAAGTGTCTTCGTCAAGAGCCTCGGTACCGATTCGGGACGGAATTCCCACACTGACACTCGCCAACTTTCCCAGCAGGTGGAACACACTGTATTGCAACGATGAGAGTTCCGCTACGGAGGGTTTAATCGGCCATTTTGGTCGCGGCATTGGGCGCCGTCTTGATTCGTTGGAGTTGATGACCGGTTCAAAAAGACTCACATGCGTCAGCCATGACAGGTGTTTCAGTTGCGTCGGAGGTCGGTCTGGAGTGATGTGGAAGTTGATGCGCCGAATTGAACCACAACTTCCAACTTCGAACAAAGGTCCGAGGTACCCAGTTGAAGTTTTAGCATTCATCTGATTGTCTGCAAATCGGAAGGCCGGAAAGACTAAGGAGTGAGGTACTTTTGCAACGGATGTCGTGCCAAGATCGACAAACGGAATGTGATTTGCATTGTCTAAGGATATGAAGACAGTGATGTGCCTGTGGTTGGGAGCCGTGATTATCTTCTGCGCATTCGTCGGTTTTGTAGTCTGGACAGAGTTGTGGGTGTTGGCGCGCCCGCCGGACGGCGCAAATGCTTCGAGGCTGAGGATCGTTCATCCCGCGAATGACTTGCGCGTGGTTCGCAGAATGCCGGTGAGATCGAGCAGCGCCTTCTCGTCCACTTCGTCTCGACCGAGAAGATCAGGGTCGTAGCCGAAATCGCACAGAAACCGATTCGGTCTCCAGAGGGACTTCTGGGTACAGTAGAGCCGCCCTGCAACCTTGCGGGAGGCGACGTCCTCAGGCGCAATGATCATGAAGCTGACGATGAAAAGGGCTTCTGCAGGCGTCATCGATAGTAGGCTCGGCCCACCCGCGCCAGGAATACGCCTTCCAGGACATCGTTCGCGCACGCTGCGTCCGCGTGTAAACCTGGAAAACGCCTTTCATGACTTCACCTCCTGTGGCTGGCCGTAGCTGGTTAACTTGCAGACCAGTGCCGCACGATCTTCCGTCGCATCCTCGGTGACGGTCATAACGAAGGCTTCCACGAGCCCGCGGGCCGCCTCGCTGCGCGTTTCCGTTCCGCAGAAGTCAGCCGCATAGCGTTTCACGAGATTGGGATCGAGCTCGTATTTTCGGATCAGGAGGCAGCGCTTGTAGCGCGGGCGGGCTGGCTATTACCAGAGCCGTTGATATTGGACTGACCGACCGCGTTTTTTTCGCGCGGTGGTGGCATAGGGGACGTGCGTGAGCCAAGTGCCTCGACAGGGCAGATTCCGACTCGGTACTAGACGAGCATCGAGCCTGGGTTCGACAGAACGCTCTCCCAGTTTGTAAAGGTATCAGCGGATGCGTCTAGACCAGCCGGTTGTGCCGCCCATTAAAGTGGACAGATCGTCCTCGTATGGCTGTTTGCTGCACGTAACTGAATCTCGTGGTCCTCTAGCGGACAATGAGCCAGTTACGCGGAGCGCGTACGGAGGTTTGCGCATCTGTTCTCTGTGTACTATACGTGTAGTATATATTGGAGACTCAAAATACTTCTACCGGCAGGAATCGAGGATCACTTAATTCGAGCGATCGGGACCTTCAGAGGGGTAACTCTTGCAAAACGAACTCCCATGAGCCACAAAGATTCAACAATTTTAAACTCATCGGTACGGTTTTTCGTTCTACGGCGACGGGGTTCGCAACTGTGACC
>JBEKRW010000380.1:0-4090 GCA_049517595.1 Candidatus Cybelea sp.
ACGATGCTCAGCCGTTGGTCGAATTCGCCGCCGCCCTGGACTGGCATGTCACCGTCGCCGACGACCGCTCCAACCTCGCCCGACCCGAACGATTTCCTCGCGCCGCGCAGGTCTGGAACCTCAACACCGCGTTGGCCCAAATCGGGGCCGAGGAAGCCGTCGTCGTCATGACCCATAGCTACGAGCAGGATCGCAAGATTCTCAGCGCGCTCCTCGTGAAGGACGCGAGGTACATCGGTGTCCTCGGGCCACGGCGGCGCACCGACAGGCTCGTGGCGGAGATTGCCCCCGAGATCGGCCTAACTCCATCCGAATGCATGGCGCGCCTGCACACACCCGTCGGCCTCGACCTCGGCGGCCATTCTCCAGCCTCAATTGCCCTTGCAATTGCCGCGGAGCTGCAGGCCGTTTTTGCCGGACGGGAGGGGCGCAAGCTCCCCTCTGCGCAACCGATTCATGCCTGAATTTCGCTGTGCGGCGGTCATCCTCGCCGCTGGTGCTTCCTCGCGGCTCGGTCAGCCCAAACAGCTCATCCTTCTGGATGGTGAATCTCTTCTCCACCGCACCGCCCGCCTCGCGATCGAGGCCGGCTGCGCGCCGGTCTTCGTCGTCCTTGGCTTCGACGCGGATCGGATGCGCGTCCAGCTCGACGGTCTTCCCGTGGAAATCGTGATCAATCCTCAGTGGCAAGAGGGCATGGGGTCGTCCTTGCGCAGCGGCATGGCCGCCGTCTGGCAGACCCAGCCCGAGTCCGCCAGCGTTCTGGTGCTTGTCTGTGATCAGCCCCGATTATCGCGGGAACATCTGCGCGACCTTCTAACCCGGCATAATTCGGATCGCCCCGACCGGGGAATCGCCATCAGGGCGCCAGGAATGTGATCCGGGCCCACGCCTCGGAAGTCGAGAGCGTTCCATGGCCCGACGGAGAACTGGATCTCGACCTACCGGGCGATCTCGGGGGCACCGCGCGGCAATTCTAATCCTGCGAACGCAGGATCGAAGACCCTTTCCCCTTCGTTTTCATTAAACAACAATTGTATTCGCAATATGAAAGTGACTTTGGATTGGACTGCTTACCTTCGCAATCTTGCGCTACCCGGCTGTTGCCAGGCGTTTACAAGCGGGACTAGCATACGTTGCAGTTTGCATTGTTAATTGAATTTCCGCCATGTCCATCCCCGAAACGCTGACATCCCAACCCCGTTCACAATCCAGCATGCGGAGCGACCTAATATGGCGTGGTATGCCTATTGCATAACCGAGCGACAAGCCTTTCCCGAACTGCTTCGACATCGCAAGCCGATTCCGATGGAAGCAGTTACGGGAATCCAGGGAAACCAAATCTTTCTCTACCCAGCCAGTGATTTAGCCGTGATCGTCAGCGAATACTCCCCCTCCGAAAATCTCACCCAACAATCCGGCGTTGAACATGCCCGAGTCATTTCGGACTGCTTCAAGACTTCCACCGTTTTGCCGTTCCGTTTTGGAACAGTGTTCGCCGACGACGATGCCCTGCGCCGGTCGATCCGGTCCAACCAGCGGCAGTTCATCACCAACATCGAACGCCTGCGCGGCAAGGCCGAGATGCACCTGAAAGTGATGCTCGACGATTGCTGCCGTGAACAGATCTATCGCTACAATCCTGAGCCTGTCCCCACGGTGGGTAAAGCATATCTTTCCAACCTGCGGGAAAGCGCGGCGCTGCAGCGCGAGCGCCAAACCAAAGCTCGCGCCGTAACCGTCCAGATGCACCGGATGTTCCTGCCACTGGCCGAGGAAGTCAGTTGCCGTCGTGTCGAGCCGGGCAAGATGCTGCTCGACATCGCCCACCTGATCGACTCAGCTTCCGTCGAGCGCTATCAGAACAAGTACTCCAGCGCCAGTGTACTAATGAAGGATTGCCAGATGCAGCTGTCGGGACCATGGCCGCCCTATCACTTCGTACACCGCCTGACGCATCACACCCCGTCGTCGGGGGTAGTTGGCAATGTGGCTCGGCCAGCGGCTCACCTGGCTGCTTCCGCATAGCTTCGAAAAAGAAAAGCCCCGGCGGACCCACGAACCACCGGGGCTGTCATGGAGCGCAGCATGGGGCGTCAGCAACTGGTGCAGCGCCCCGCGCGCCTCTGGGTGAAAGACGCACGAGCCCCCCGCAAAGTTAAACTTCTCCACACAGATTGAATCAGGGCGCGGGCCCGGTAGAATTTGGGCTGGCGCCCTTTAATCTGTTATTGGGCCAGGGCCCCGGCAACGACCCTGCGCATCAGATCCTGAGTTCCGAGCCTCATGACCAATCTCGTTTTTCTGTTTCCCGGACAGAACTCGCAATACGCCGGCATGGGCCGTGACCTGGCCGAAAAATTCCCGGTCGCCCGGCGCACTTTCGAAGAAGCTGATGACGCGCTCGGCTACTCCATCTCGAACCTTTGCTTCGAAGGGCCTGAGGATCAGCTGAAGCTCACTGAGTTTC
Source organism: Candidatus Cybelea sp. (assembly GCA_049517595.1). GTDB lineage: Bacteria > Vulcanimicrobiota > Vulcanimicrobiia > Vulcanimicrobiales > Vulcanimicrobiaceae > Cybelea. The sequence goes on from JBEKRW010000380.1 coordinate 2,471, forward strand.
AGCAACCGGCCATCTGCACCGTCTCCGTTGCCGCGCTCCGCGTACTTGCGGAGAAGGGAATTGCTCCATCGTTCGTCGCCGGCCACTCGCTCGGCGAATATGCCGCCAACGTGGCTGCGGGCTCGCTCGACTTCGCTGACGCGGTCCGCACCGTGCGCCAGCGCGGACGCTTCATGCAGGAGGCCGTTCCTCCGGGGCAAGGCGCCATGGCCGCCGTCCTCGGACTGAGCCCGGAAGAAGCAGCGCGCGCCTGCGACGACGCGGCCGCCGAGACGCAGAAAATCGTTTCCGCCGCCAACTTCAATTCGCCTGAACAGACCGTTATCTCCGGTGAAGCTCCGGCCGTCGAACGAGCCGCCGAGCTCTCAAAAGAACGGGGTGCGAAGCGCGTGGTCATGCTCCAGGTGAGCGCGCCTTTCCACTGCGCCCTCATGCAGCCGGCTCAGGATCGCCTTGCTGAACTACTCCGCGGCCTCACCTTCGCGGCGCCGAGTATTCCGGTTGCTGTCAATGTCGACGCGGCTTTTGTCACCGACTCGGGCCAGCTCCGCGATGCCCTGATCCGCCAGGTAACCGGGGCGGTCAGATGGGTCGACTCCATAGGACTCCTCATCGCGCGGAGGCCCGCATTTTTTGTTGAGGTGGGACCCGGCAAGGTCCTGACAGGATTGATGCGCCAGATCGACCGCAGCCAAAGTTGCGTCAATATTGAAGATGAGGTGAGCCTCGAGAGGGTGCTTCAGGGCGCAACGAAAAGAGCTCAGAGTTCATAGAGCTAATCCCAGGCCCGCCGTCAAGGCCCCGAATACAACTCCACCGGTGAAAATCCAATCGTGTTCGCCGCACCATCGACACGCAGAAACAACGGCTTGCTGTTCCCGTTGACGTACAGTCCAATCACCACGCCGTTCCCGACGCGATGCGAGATGAAAATCCGGTGGCTTTTGATCGTCCCGTAATCGCTCGAGGGGCCCCAGTCCTTCGTGAAATCGCTGATGCCATAAGGCTGATACTGTTGCGGATGCTGCTGCCAGTTCGCATCGTGATTCCACAGCCCGTACGCCTTGTTCAGATCGCCGCTCTCTACCGCGGCCATAAACTGATTGACCTTGTGGTCCGAAGGCCAGTGCCAGAGCTGCCATGGCACCTGCAGAACCCAAAGGATCGTTCCAGCGATGGCCACAACCAACAGCACCACCCCGGCAATCGAAAGTGTGCGCATCGTGCGCGCACGGCCCTCGTTAAAAGCAGGAGCATCCAGCAGGGTCATTCAGTGCGACTCCTCTCGTACCTGAGCCTCGCGCTGATCCGCGACATCGATCGGCGAAAGCTCTCCTCTTATTCTGACACCTGAGATGCAACCACGGTTTCCGCCAGGCAAACATAAGCTACTGGCTACCCGCTACAGGCTGTACCGGTTCCGGTCCTTGTCCGCGCGCCGCTCCATCCCCAGCTCGAGCAGACGGTCGATCAGCTTCGGATAAGAGACGCCGGAAGCCGCCCACAAGCGCGGATACATGCTGATCGAAGTAAATCCGGGCAGAGTATTGATCTCGTTCACAAAGATGCGGCCTGGCTTGCCCGACCGCGAGTCCGGCTCCATCAGAAAATCCACACGCG
>JBEKRW010000381.1:0-3757 GCA_049517595.1 Candidatus Cybelea sp.
TCTCCGACTGCGCCCGCGCCCGGTCCTCCCACGTATACATCTCCTTTGAAACAACATCCGTCTCCTCGCCAATCCCGCGCGCAAACAGCTGCGTGTCCTCGAACACCGGGGTGCGAATCTCGCCAAACCCATACCGCCCAAACACCCCTCGCGCCACTGCTTCAACCTGGTTCCACAGCGCCGTCTCCGGAGGCAGAAGGTCCCGCGTACCGCGCACAGCTTTCAACGGCGATAACGGCGTAGGCATGAACCTTCAGTGTAGCGAACCCTCACGCCGCCTCGCAGGCCGCCTGATTTGCGTTGGAGCACGACCGCCCGTTAGCATCGGGTTTGGTCACGAACACAAAGGGGCTTCACACCATGGAGAACAATGCGGCTCGCCGCACGGAAGACATCGCGCTCGATCTGCTCAAATTCATCGCCGCACAGGCGCATGTAGGCACCAAGGCCGCAGGCGCCACCGGCTTCGGCGTCACCTCCTCGGCCAAGCCGGAGGACCAGGTAACCCAGTTGCTGGAGCTCTACTCCCGCTGCCGCCGCGCGGTCGAAGAGAAGGCGTGACCGCTCCGCCCGCAGCCGCGCCACTCAGGGTCGCGGTGGTCGGCGCGGGGGCCTTCGGCCGCAATCATCTCCGCGTCTATCGCGAGCTGCAACAGGCAGGCGTCCCGGTCGAGATCGCCGCCGTCGTCGACAGCAATCCCGACACCCTGGCCGCAGCCAGCGCGCAATACAGCGTCCCCGGCTTCGCCACCATCGAAGCCTCCCTCGCTCACTTCGATCAGCCAGCACTCACTCAGCCCGGCACGCGCGGCTTGCACGCGGCCTCGGTTTGCGTGCCGACGGTGGCCCACGCCGAGTGCGCAGCCACCCTCCTCGCCGCCGGCATCGACCTGCTCATCGAAAAGCCACTCGCCGCAACCCTCGCTGAAGCGGACGCAATCATCCACCAAGCCCGCGCCCACAACCTCATCGTGCAAGTCGGCCATCTCGAGCGCTTCAACCCCGCCGTACGCGCCGCGCGCGACCTGCTCAACTGCCCCATGTTCTTCGAGGTGCATCGCCTCAGCGTCTTCACCCCGCGCTCGCTCGACGTCGACGTGGTCCTCGACCTCATGATCCACGACCTCGACATCGTCATGAACCTGGTCGCCTCACCCGTCCGCGAGGTCCGCGCCGTAGGCCTGCCCGTGCTCTCGCGCAAAGTCGACATCGCCAACGTGCGCCTCGAGTTTGAAAACGGCTGCGTCGCCAACTTCACCGCCAGCCGCGTCAGCACCGAGCAGGTCCGCAAGATGCGCTTCTTCCAGCCTCGCCAATATCTCTCGCTCGACTTCGCCCGTCAGGACCTCCTCCTCATCGACGTCCCCGAGCTCAGCGCCGCGAATGCAAAAGATCCAACCCAGCAACCCACCGCCGAAGCAGCCGCCCACCCGTCCGCCGGCCTCACCCTCCGCAAAGCCCCCATCGAGCCCGGCGAACCCCTGCGCCTCGAGCTGGCCGCGTTCCTCGAAGCAGTCCGCACCCGCACTCAACCCGTAGTCACCGTCGAAGACGGCCGCGCCGCCCTCGCCCTCGCCCTGGAAATCAATGCGGCGATTGCGTCGCATGCGCAACGCACGGGTTTGTAGTCGCGCTCGCGGGGTCGTCCATGTTCTGGATGGCATAACCCTCTGGGATCGGCCCCAGGTCGAACGCCTCGTCGTCAAGCTTCTGGTTGAATGTCGTCCCCTTGGTGACGGAGATAGTCAGCCCCAGCTCGTCAAGCGGTCGCTGAATGACGATCTTGGTCGGGAAGTCGATATCGCCGAACTTCTGGTATTCACTGTAAAATGCCTGGGTCACAATCTGGCCGTCGGCGTCGTAGATGTCCTGACGATACGGCAGCAGGTTGGCGCGGCTGACGTGAATCACGTGCAGCGTCCTCGCCACCTGGCCCTTCGGCTGCGAAAGGAATTGAAGGTCGTAGTCCGGCTCTTCGATCAGGTCCTTCTTCTTCCTGGGATTCTCGATGATACGAGTGTCCTGCGTTCGCGACACAATCTGGTCCGGCTCCAGCCCATGGATCAGCATCGAGTCCAGAATCACTGCGGGCCGCAAGCTGTAAAGCCCTTTCTGAGCGCTGTTCGTCACCGTATCCGATCCGACAATCGCGCAACTCTTCGGCCGAATCAGCATCTTGAAGGTCTTCCCGTCGGAGACCATATCCAGCGCATCGCTGCCCAGCAGCGGCAACTTCAGGATCACCCGAATCTGCTCGGGCTTGCCGATTATTATGAACCCGCCAAAATTTATGGACTCTTTGACCTCGCCCTGAAGGCTTCCGCCCGTGCTGGTCGAGACCTGCACGAAAGCCGTCATCGACTGGATGGAGTTGTACTGGTCGTCAACGCGCTGAAGTAGCTGATCCAGCGGCGCAGAGAGAACGACGTCCGCGCGACGGTGTTTCTCGACAGCACGCGTGTGGCTAAGGCATCCCGTCGTCGGCAGCAGCACCGGCAGAAGCAAACCAAGCGGCGCCAGCCGGACCCCGGGCCATTGTCGAATCCCATTCAACACAAGCTGCAAGTATAACTTCCCCAGCGATACCGCGTCCGGAAGGCGCGCATCAAAAAGACTTCCCAAGCGTCTCGCCTGAACCCGAATTAGATGCCCACGGAAGGTCCCGCGCCGCGATTTATTTGCCTATCGCCCGCCGATACTCCTGCACCTGCTGCGCATGTTCCTCCAGGGTCGCCGAGAACCGGCTATGCCCCTGCGCATCGGCCACAAAGTAGAGATAATCCGTCTGCGCCGGTTCTATCGCCGCCCGCAGCGCAGCCAGCCCCGAGTTGCAGATCGGCCCCGGCGGCAGCCCCGTATGGCGATACGTGTTGTACGGCGAATCGAACTGCAGATCGCTGGCATAAATCGTCCCTCGATAGCGCCCCGCAAGCAGCGCCGCATAGACCACGCTGGGGTCGGTGGCCAGCGGCATCCCCCGCGCCAGCCGGTTCACGAAGACCCCCGCAACCAGCGGCCGTTCGGAATCCTGGCTCACCTCCTTCTCAATCAGTGAAGCCATTACCACCGTCCGCGCGACCCCATCCGCACCCTCCGCCATCAACCCCGCCTGCGCCGCCACCTGACGAAACCGATGCACCATCGCGGTCAGTAATTGCCCCGGCGTATTCCGCCGCGGAAACCGGTACGTATCCGGAAACAGATACCCCTCCAGCGACTCCGCGCCCGGGCTCAAGTCTGCGATCAGCGCAGTCTGGCTCCGCTCCGCCGCCAGGAACGCATCGCGCCGCCCCAGCCCCGCCGCCTCCACCGCCTGCGCAATGTCGAAGATGTTGTAGCCCTCGGGAATCGTCAGCGACAGCGTAAAAACATCGCCGTGCACAATCCGCGCATACACCTCGGTCGCCGCCGCCGGTTCGTTGAACCGGTACTCCCCCGCCAGCAGCTTCCCGCCCTTCACCGCGCGCAGCACATCGAACGCATACCGGCTGCGTATCGCCCCGGCCTGCTCCAGTTGCGCCGCAATCTCCGGCGTCGCCGTCCCCGGAGCAATATCCACAAAGATGGCCTTCTCATCCGGCGTCCCCACCGGCGGACCGACGGGCTCATAGACGAGATACGCTCCCACCGCTACCGCAGCCCCCACCACCAGAAGAAAGAGCAGAAACAGAACCCCCAGAAACCTCATCCGCCCCCTCCCTCCAAGCCCCGCCTTGCTTAAGGGCACGGCTTCAGCCGTGCCGTAACTGCCGCTTTG
>JBEKRW010000382.1:0-2964 GCA_049517595.1 Candidatus Cybelea sp.
TCTAAGTACGCATTCAGGAACAGAATACCCGAAAGCGTGAGGAGGATGAGGGTCATGAAGAGACCGTCGACCGTAGTAACGCTTGCTTTCAGAACGATCCATGCCACTCCCATGAGCGGCACGATTCCGAGTATGACCGAAAGCACGAGCATCATAGCCTTGCTAGCTCCTTCACCTTCCACTCTCTACTTCTTGTGCGTCGTCCGTCCAGAATCGATGACCTGTACGGCGGATGAACACGTCTTCCAATGTTGGCTTGCTCACAGAAATCGACTCAATCTCACCCGGGAAAGCCTCAACCACATCAGTGATGAAGCGATGGCCATTCTCGCGTTCGATGCGCACCTGCCCGTGAAGTACTTGCGCGTCCAGGTTAAAGCGGGTGCGGATTCTTTCTGCAAGCGAATCGGGATTCTTCGCATCCAGCAGAATCACATCTCCACCGATTTCATGCTTGAGGTCATCCGGCGTGCCCAGCGCCACCACCTTTCCCTGATTCAAGATGGCAAGACGATCACAACGCTCAGCCTCTTCCATAAGGTGAGTCGTGACGATCACTGTCACTCTTTCTTCATCACGCAATATCGCGAGATATTGCCAGAGATCACGCCGGGCGCCAGGGTCGAGCCCGGTCGTAGGTTCGTCCAGTAACAGGACGGACGGGTGATGAAGCAGGCCCTTAGCCAATTCCAGTCGCCGCTGCATTCCCCCTGAGAACGTCTCCGCCTTTTCGTTGGCTCGATCTGCGAGGCCGACACGGCCAAGCATTTCCGCAATCCGCGATTTCAGTGACGCCCCGTGCAAGCCGTAGAGATGTCCCTGATGCCAGAGGTTCTCGGCTGCGGTGAGTTTTACGTCGATACTTTGCGCCTGAAAAACCACGCCGATCTGGCGGCGCAAACCGTTGGGGTCGCGGGCAACATCGAATCCCATAATCTCGGCGCGTCCGCCAACCGGAATCATCAGCGTAGAGAGTATGCGAAACAGAGTCGTCTTTCCGCTGCCATTTGGCCCCAGCAATCCGAAGAGCTCGGCCCGACGCACGTCGAAAGAGACACCATTCAGCGCGGCTCGATCACCATAACGATGCACGACATCGCGCACGGAAATGACGGCAGGTTCGACAACGAGGTCGGTCTCAGGGCTGGCAACAGCGAATGGAGTTTTAGAGGCCACAGGCTATTCTACGATGAGACGCTGTCCGGCGGGTTAAGCAGCTACCGGTTTTCGAGTTCGGCTCGGGACTTGCTCTTCAAATGATGTAGGTACTTGCCGCCACACTTGAATGGCAAGGATGACGGCGGTCGCAAGAAGCAGTGCGCCAACGGCCACATGAGCCACGGTCGAGATCACCATCGGCAATTCGGGTTGGACCGCGTCCCGTCCCCAAGCCACGCGCGTCAGAAACGCGATGAAGCCAAGGCAAAGTTGCACGATCATTAGCGAGACCAGAACGATCGCGGGCCGCCTCACCGCTTCGATCTTCGAGAATTGCGACAACGCGCGGATCGCCGTCCAGGTAAGTACAAACGCAACGACAGCGGCGTTCGCGACATGCGGCCACCAACTCATACCGTGGTGACGGAACATTGCTCCCAGAATCAGCTGAACGTAGAGCACGAAGATCGACAGCCACGTGAGCGTCACCAGGCTGGGGCGGCGGCTGTCGAATTCAATCTGCGGGACTTCTTCTACCCATCGGCGTCCGGTAAACATTGCGATGGCGACCGCGATGCAGAAGAAGGTTTGTGCCACCGCAGCGTGCGCTGAAGATACCCATGGCGGCTGAAACAACAGAACCGTAAGCCCGCCAAGGATTGCCTGGGTAATAACGGTGGCCAGAGCGGCGATGCCGAGCCATTTCATCCAGCGCCGGCGGTCAGCGAACCACGTCCACGCGGCGATGGAAATCGTGAGCAGAACGATCGACCCAGCGATCGCCCGATGGCTCCACTCGAACTTGATTCCTCCACGCAAAGGTGGAACGCTGAAGGATCCGAAAGATGTAGGCCAGTCGGGGATAGAAAGTCCGGCGTCGTTGCTGGTGACCAGCGCGCCGGCAATGATGAGCACAAAAGTCGCACACGCTACGAAGACAGCAAAGCGATGGTGCGCGCGATTGTACGGTGTGGCGAGGGACTTCAGATGTTTGCTCCCTGGTCAATCTAACTAACTGCCGAACCTGGCTCGGCGGGACAGCCGTGAGCGGCTGTCCCCACGTGAGCTATGAGCGCTACTGTGCTTTGAAAGTTTGGTCTACGGTCTTGCTGTCTTTCGCAGCGAGCGTCACTTTTTGATCCTGTTCGCCCAGCTTCTCCTGCACAAAAGCGATGGTGTAATCTCCCGGCGGCAGGCCCTTGATTTCATACTTGCCATCCGGGCCCGTCACCGCATAGAACGGGCTCTTTACCACGTTGATATACATGCGCATCCAGGGGTGCTGGTTGCACTTTACCGGCAGCATAATTTCTTCGCGGGCAAAACTCTTCTCGAGCGGAGCGGCCGCGGGCGGCTGAGACTCATTCCATTCGCGGTTGGCTTGCGGCGTGGGATGAATGTTGTGCGTGGTTTGATCGTCGTTCTTGATTTCAATGTTCTGACCGGTCATCACACCTAGCACGTGAGGATGGTATTTGCAGCCTTGTTGGTCGATCGTGACTGCCTGCATGGGAACTGCAAATGTCCGATCACCCAGTCCGTCCTTTACGTAGACGAAAACATTGGCCACGTCGCCACCGTCGACGACCACGGTCTCAGCTGTGTTCGTGCCCTTGCAAGCGGCGTCCTGGCTCATGTCAATTTTCGAGGCCTTGGGAGCAGCGCCGTCAAACTTTACGGTGCCGCTGACAGATGCTACCGTGCTGGGATCGATCGGAGTGGCCGCCGGCGCTGGCGCCGCCATGGTAGACGGTGCGGAAGCCGGGGCTTCGTTCGTTTCCTCTTTCTTGCTGCAGCCTACGAGGA
>JBEKRW010000383.1:0-3012 GCA_049517595.1 Candidatus Cybelea sp.
CTTTAACGGCTCCTACATGTCGGGTCAGAAAGAAATTGAGCCCCGCTGGAAACGCTGTGTGCGGTCCACTGATCAGCAGCTTGGCATGGCGCTAGGCCAGCTCTATGTCGACAAGACGTTTGGCCAGGAAGGCAAAGAGCGCACGCTGAAGATGGTGCAGGCCATTGAAGCAGCCATGCACCAGGACATCGGGCAGCTGACCTGGATGTCGGATACAACAAAGCAGAAGGCGTACGAGAAGCTGAACGCGGTCGTCAATAATATTGGCTATCCGGACAAGTGGCGGGACTACAGTACGGTCGTCGTAATGCGCGACGACTACGCCGGCAATGTCACCCGCGCCAGCGCCTTCGAGGTCCAGCGCCAGATCAACAAGATTGGCAAGCCCACCGACAAGAAAGACTGGGAGATGACCCCTCCGACGGTGAACGCTTACTACCGCGCCGACATGAATGACATCAGCTTCCCCGCCGGCATCCTTCAGCCTCCGTTTTACGGCAAGGCTATGGATGACGCGGTGAACTACGGCGCCATTGGTGTAGTCATCGGCCACGAGCTGACCCATGGGTTCGACGATCGAGGGCGCAAGTTCGATCCCGACGGCAATCTGAAAGACTGGTGGACGCCGGAGGACGCCAAGGCGTTTGAAGAGCGCGCCAGTTGTACGGCTGACGAGTATTCCAGCTTTGTGGCCGTGAAGGATGACAAGGGCGAAGTGAAGCTGAATGGCCGGTTGACGCTGGGCGAGAACACCGCCGACAATGGCGGCCTGAAGCTGGCTTATATGGCGCTGACGAACATCATCGGCAGCACGCCGGTGAAGCCCCTCGACGGTTACACGCCGCAACAGCGCTTCTTCATCGCCTACGGGCAAATCTGGTGCCAGAACGTGGCCGATCAGCAGGCGCGGAAATGGGCGATCATTGATTCCCATTCGCCGGGGCGCTGGCGGGTGAACGGCGTCGTGCAGAACTCGGCGGCATTCGCGGAGGCGTTCGATTGCAAGGCTGGCCAGGCCATGGTCAGCAAGAATGCCTGCAGGGTTTGGTAGATGGAGGGCTAGAATCAACGCCCAATGACGATCGACACTACGCCAGCCGCTTCACCTGTTGACTCGCGTCTCTCCGTCTGGCTTTCCTACGCCGTCTTGCTGGCCGGCTTTGGCGCAGGCGTGGCATCGGCTTATATTGTCATCTCCACGTATTCGCCATTGCCGCATTGGGACGAGTGGGCACTCTTCGATCATCTTGCCACCGGCAGGGGCTGGTCCTGGGCGTGGCTGTGGGCCCAGCACAACGAACATCGCATCCTGGTTCCAAAGATTTTCTTTCTTCTCGATGTTCAGTTTTTCCGCGGCACCCAGGCGTTTCTGCTGGCCAGTATCTTCCTGGTGCAACTGCTGCAAGCGGGGCTGCTCAGCTACAGCCTCTGGGTCCTGGGCGGGATGCGAGGATCCGCCTGGAGAACAGGCACCGGCCTGATTGCCTATTGCATTCTTTGCCCCACGCAGCAGGAGAACCTGATCTGGGGCTTTCAATTGCAATTTGTCGTGCCGGCAGCGATGGCCACTTTGGCGATTCTCAGCCTGCTGCTGCTCTATCGCACTGCTGTCGAACAGAAACCCGCTGGATCATCGCTGCTGCTGCTGATCTCCATCGCGGCAGCCACCGCCGCGACCTGGTCCTTGGCCAACGGGATGTTGCTCTGGCCGCTGTTGCTGCTTACTGCACTGTTTTTGAGGATGAGTCGTTCAACATTGCTGGTCCTGGCGCTGTTCGGCGCGACGAACATCGGGCTATACCTCTTTCACTACCACCAGCCGTCGCCCCAGAGCAGAGTTGCGCCCTCGCTTCATGCGATGGGTGACCTGTTGCAGTATGTCGCGGTGTATTTCGGAAGCACCTGGGTACGACACTCCAGCGGCTGGATAGCGGTCGTGGCTGGGGCTGCCGGAATTTGCGTCAGCCTGTTCATCATCGCCCGCGTTGTCTTACAACGTGAGACAAAGTCGCCGCTAATGGTGCAGCTGTCAGCACTGATACTGCTATGCCTCGCGACCGCGGCCATTACCGCGTCTGGGCGGTCACATCTCGGGCTGGAGCAGGCCACGGCCTCGCGCTACCAGACCTTCGCCCTGCTCTTCTGGTGTAGTCTCGGGTTGGCACTGCTGTTGGATGCGTCGAGAAGTCCTACGCAGTGGTACATCTTGTCTACGGTTCTTCTGGCGCTCATGTTGGGCTTCGCAACCCAGGTTCGGATGCCGCTGATTGATGCGCAATGGCATCAGCTGCGCTTGCGGCTGGTTTCGCTGGCTTTGTTGACCGGCGTGCACGATCACCTGAGTTTGGGGGAGCAGGCCTATCCCGACCCCCAAGTCGTGTTGCGGGCCGCGGAGTACATGAAGGAGAAGCGTCTTTCGATTTTCGCCGGCGAATTGTACTCGCAGCTGGGACAGCCTCTAGACGCCGTCTATAGACTACGTCCTGCGAGTGAGTGCTCCGGATACCTGTCCTCGTCGCAGGTTCTGCCGGCCGAAGGCGGGCGAGGTCTGCGCATGACGGGCTATGCCTGGGACACTGAGCTAAAGCGCCCGGCGAGAGCGGTCGTTGCTGCCGTAGAAGGGCGCATTAGCGGATTTGGCTCGACCCTCGCGATTCCGATGAGTTTCCCGACGACCAGTCAGCGAACTGATCCTGCGCGTTTCGGCTGGATCGCTTTCGTTCGTGATGTGCATCCCGCAGGCAGCATTGAGTTATATGCCTTGGTTGGCAAGAACAACCTTGACGTCTGTCCCTTCGCCCAAGCTTCGTTCTAGCCGCCAACTTGATAAAATCAACTTATTCGCATCTGCGGTCCGTGGGGATTTCCTCTTTGACGCAATTCGCAGAAAGCTACGACGTGGTGGTGGTCGGCGCGGGTCATGCCGGTTGCGAGGCCGCGATGGCTGCCGCCCGCATGGGCCTGAAGACCGCGCTCTACACGCTCAACCTCGACCTCATCGCGCAGATGTCG